>DAOUOU010000027.1 GCA_030626465.1 Bacteroidales bacterium | reverse complement strand
GGCCGAATATCTTTACGAACAAAAGGAATACGATAAAATTCATTTCAATTTTACCAACGGTTTTCATGTTGAGTACTCTGAATGGATGAAAGGAAAGCGAATTGTGGTAAACGGGAGAAGTGTATATTGGAAACAATCAACTCAACCATCGAATACATACCATGATTTTTGGAAGTACATGGAAATTATTTTCTCTTATGCAGGAACTATGTCTCTTTCAAAGGAGCTGGTAAGCGTGCATATTGATAACCTGGAAATTGGTGATATTTTTATTCAGAGCGGGTCGCCAGGCCATGCAGTTATTGTCGTGGATATTGCAGTAGATCGGGAGAACAATAAAAAACTATTCCTGTTGGCACAAAGTTATATGCCGGCTCAGGAGATACAGGTTCTTAAGAATCCAAACAATAAAAAGATTAGTCCGTGGTATTCAGCCAATATCGGAGATGATTTGTATACTCCTGAGTGGACCTTTAAAAGAGAAGATCTCAAAAGATTTCAGGAATAAGTGTTCTTTCAGGAATTACCGCTGAAAGAATATAATATGCCACAAACCCTTCCAACCGCCCGCCTGAACGGCGTAGTCGGGCAGGGAGTCATCCGGGCGGGCTTTCATTCAGGCGGGGACTCAAAATCCGTCGGCCGCCATTCGCGCGCTGCTGAAGCCTCCGGCGAACGGTGCAGCACCAAGAATTTACTAAGAAATTTACGCATTAATTACAGACAATCAGGCAATTACAGGTGCAAATCTTATATCGAGCTCACGTTATTTTAGAATTTTAAATTTTTATTTGTACTATTACAAGACATTAACCTTAAATCATCTTTTAAGATTCATTCTATTAACTTATTAAATCCTTGAATTATGGAACCTATGAAAAGCTTAGTACCATTAGGAAAATGGTTATTAAGAATTACCGTAGCATTGATTATCTACACCAGCTTTCTTGATGCTGCATTAACTTTCTCTTTTAGCGGGATGGTGTATTTTATTGCATTGGCAATGGTAATTTTTGCCATCCTGTTACTGGTTGGAGGTTTTCTGAAGAAGAACTCCGTCACAGTAATTTCAGGTCTTGTCATTTTAATACTTTCGGTTATCCTGATGTTTATTGATGGTATTAGCATTGGTACTGTAATAGGAAATTTTGCAACGGCATCAATTGGACTATATTTCATGGCGCGGGGAAATTTGGGATGATTCTAATATAAAATACCCTGGTCAGGTACATTAATGATCTTACAGTTGCCGTCAGCCGAATGCTGGCGGTTTTTATATATTAACCATAGAAGTAATTCATGGAAAGCAGAAGGTATCCTGATTGATAAGAAATATGGTACTTTATTGTTTCAAAAGCTCTGACAAGACATTCTGCTGATATGATATAAATCAGATTAATAGTCGAATAACTACGATTTGAAAGATCTAATCTTATATTTCGTGCTATGATTGAACTGAAAGACAAGATTGCAGTAATTACCGGCGAGGAAAAGATAAGTTACAAAATTCTGATCGACAGAATCTCTTCTTTTACCGAACACTTCAATATTCTCCCGGGAGACAGGGTTGTTATTTACTCAGAAAACAGGGTGGAATGGATTTATGCCTTTTATGCCATATGGATGAAAGGGGGCATACCTGTGCCCATTGATTTTATGTCAGCGCAGGATGATGTCGCTTTTATCCTGCAGGATTGCCGGCCGGATGTAATTTTCGTATCGGGTGAACTGGAAACACTCATTCACAAAAGTCTGGACTCTTTCAGTCATAAGGCTGACGTCCTGGTATTTGAGAAACTGGGAAATCCCAAAAAACTGTCCGGCAAGATCCAAAAACTGGTTCCGGATAGAGAAAAAACAGCTGTAATCATTTATACGTCGGGTACAACCGGAAGCCCAAAAGGAGTGATGTTATCGTTTGAAAATCTTCTGATAAATATTAGGGCTGTAACACAGGATGTGAAAATAATCACATCCGAGGCATGTATTATGATGTTACTTCCCCTGCATCATATTTTTCCTTTGATGGGTACGCTCATTATGCCGCTGTATGTTGGAGCGACCATTGCTGTTTCTCCATCGATGAAGCCTGAAGATATTATGGCTACACTCAATAATCATAAAGTTTCTGTCATTGTTGGTGTTCCACGGTTTTATGCATCGATCAGAAAAAGTATTATGGATAAGATCAACAAAAAGCTGGCAACCAGGTTGCTCTTTCAATTAGCTAAATCGTTGAAATCTTTAACATTCTCCAGGTTTATTTTTTCGACAGTGCATAAAAAATTCGGTGGACATATAAAATACATGATATCAGGAGGGGCAGCCCTTGGTATGGAAATCGCGAATGATTATTATGCTCTTGGCTTTGAAATACTGGAAGGTTATGGTATGACGGAGTCTGCTCCTATGATTGCATTTACCCGTCCCGGGAAATATTTTCCTGGTTCAACGGGACAGGCAATTCCTGGTATGGAGGTAAAGATCAGGGATGGTGAGATCATAGCTTCGGGTAAAAACATTATGCAGGGGTATTACAACAGACCCGGCGAGACCAGTGAGATAATAAAAGATGGTTGGCTTTATACCGGTGATTTGGGACGAATTGATAAAAACGGTGCACTATACATAACAGGCAGAAAGAAAGAAATCATTGTATTATCAAGTGGTAAGAATATCAACCCGGTTGAAATAGAGCAGAAGCTGGAAAGTCTATCTTCGTATGTTAAAGAAGCAGGCATATTTCTCAATCATAATATTCTTCATGCTTTGATTGTACCTGACTTTGCCAAGATGAAAACAGATGGCATTGATAATTATGATGAATACTTTCGCTGGGAGGTTATTAATAAATTTAATCAGTCATCATCACCTTATAAAAAATTGATGAAGTTTACAATTTCTCCCGAAGAACTGCCAAAGACCCGCTTAAGCAAGTTGCAAAGATTCAAGTTTTCGGAAATTGCCAGTAAGAATATTCATAAGCGGGATCTAACTAATACAGAACCTGACTATAGGGAGTATCAGATCATTAAAGAATTTCTTGAAGAAGAAACCGGTGAAATGATTTATCCTGATTATCACCTGGAAATGGATGCAGGGCTCGATTCACTTGGAAAGATTATGTTACTGGTATTTATTGAAAATACTTTCGGGATTGAAATTTCCGAACAGGAACTTTCAGATTTTCCATCGGTCCTGACACTTTGTGATCACATTCATCAGAAGAAAACAAAGCTAAACATTGAGACAGTCAACTGGTCGGCCATTCTGAAGGAGAAGATACATTTTAACATTCCTGCGTCCCGGTTCTCATTAAGGCTTTTTAATTTTATCTCAAGGGTCCTTTTACATACTTTTTTCAGGCTTAAAGGAGAGGGATCCGGGAATATACCTGATGGTCCCTGTATTATTACACCAAACCATCAAAGTTTTTTCGATGGCTTTTTTGTAGCCTCTTTTCTGCGTTCGCGGATAATGAAAAAAACCTATGTATACGCCAAAGAGAAACACTGGCGCAAAAAATGGATGAAAAACCTGGCAAACAGGAATAATATTGTTCTGATGGATATTAATAATGATTTGAAAACCTCTCTTCAAAAACTGGCCGCCATCTTACAGAAAGGCAAAAACATCATTATTTTTCCTGAAGGAACCCGCTCAAAAGATGGAACATTAGGAACGTTTAAGAAGACATTTGCCATTCTCAGCCAGGAGTTGAATATTCCTGTAATTCCGGTGGCTATTAATGGTTCATACAACGTTATACCACCGGGAAAATTCATTCCGCGTCTTTTCAGGAAAGTATCTGTAAGTTTTCTTCAGCCGGTATACCCTGAAAATCATTCGTACGATGATCTGATAGATGTTGTTTATCAGCAGGTTGCAGGTATGGTAGAACAGAAGCTATAGGGTACTTCTCAATCCACTATACCACTCCCTGATTGATCATGGCATTGGCCACTTTTAAAAAACCTGCTATGTTTGCTCCGCGCATATAGTCAATATATCCGTCGGGCAGCTGACCATGATGTCTGCACACTTCATGTATCGATTCCATAATCTGATGCAGGCGATGGTCAACCTCATTTTTTGGCCAGCGCAGTTTCATGGCATTTTGTGTCATTTCCAGTCCTGATGTCGCAACACCTCCTGCATTGGCTGCTTTACCCGGACAATACAATAAGCGATTGTTCTGAAGCACTTCGACAGCCTCGGGCGTGCAAGGCATGTTGGCACCTTCGCAAACACAAATGCACCCGTTCTTCACCAGCTTATTCGCATCATCAATATCAAGTTCATTTTCCGTAGCGCAAGGTATGGCAATATCACATTTCACTTCCCAGGGGTGCTTGTCAGGAATAAATTGAGCATTCTTGAATTCATGGGCATAAGGTTCAACTATATCCTCGTTGCTGGTTCTTAATTCGAGCATAAAATCAATTTTTTCATTGCTCACCCCTTCTTCATCATAGATATATCCGTCGGGGCCGGAAAGAGTTACAACTTTTGCTCCCAACTGATTTAATTTTGTTGCGGCTCCCCATGCCACATTGCCAAAACCCGAAACAGCCACTCTTTTGCCTTCGATCTTTTCCTTTCTTGTATTCAGCATTTCTTTCGTGAAGTAGACAACACCAAATCCTGTTGCCTCGGGTCGTATAAGACTGCCTCCCCAGTCCAGACCTTTTCCTGTAAGGATACCGGTGAATTCGTTTGTAAGTTTCTTGTACATTCCGAAAAGATATCCTATTTCTCGTGTTCCCACTCCTATATCGCCGGCAGGAACATCTATCTCTGGGCCAATGATTTTCCATAATTCAAGCATAAATGCCTGGCAAAAACGCATAATCTCCGTATTTGATTTGCCCTTAGGTTGAAAATCAGAACCTCCCTTTCCACCGCCCATGGGAAGTGTAGTTAGTGCATTTTTAAAGATTTGTTCAAATCCCAGGAACTTTAATATACTTTGGTTGACACTCGGGTGGAATCTTAATCCCCCTTTATAGGGTCCGATAGCATTATTGAACTGAACCCGGAAGCCCCTGTTGGTATGAACGACTCCCTCGTCATCCATCCAGGGGATCTTGAATGTTAATATCCTGTCGGGTTCAATTAATCTTTCAATTATGCCTGCAGTCTGAAAATGCGGGTTTTCGTTGTACACACCCACAATTGATACCAAAACTTCATGAACAGCTTGTAAATACTCGCGCTCTCCAGGATTTCTGTTTTCGAGGACCTGCATTAGTTTATCGATGTCCATAGCAAAAAAGGATATATCTAACTTAAAAGTAGATTATTAAAAATAAGCCTCAAAGAGCTTTGTTAACATAAAGATAGGCATACTAAAACAGTTGAGGGTATGATATTCATCATGGTTATTGTTTATCTTTTTTGCTGATGGCCTTGAATATATTCAGTACCATGATTTATTGGAAACGAAAAATGAAGAAGAAAAACATATGATTTGGGTTGTTTAAAAGAAATAGATTTTTCTACTTTACGTGAAAAAGTGGAATCAGTGAGAGTTGATAAATGGTTATGGGCCGTACGGATTTTCAAAACCCGTGGTTTATCAACCGATGCCTGCCGGCGTGGACGCATACTGGTGAATGGTATGACGGCCAAACCTTCAAGGGATTTGAAAGCCGGGGATAAAATAACAGTGCGGAAGCTTCCTGTGCTATTTACTTTCAGGGTGAAAGAGCTTGTTGAAAAACGTGTTTCAGCCAAACTTGTTTCTAAGTATCTCGAGGATCAGACTTCGATAGAAGAACTTGATAAGCTGAAAGTGAAAGAAACATTTTTCTTCAAAAGAGAAAGTGGGAGCGGGAGACCAACAAAAAGGGAGAGGAGAAAAATTGACCAACTGCGAGATAATCATAAATGATAGCATGATATGCTAATTGCCAGGCAGAAGAGAAAAGAAAATATTGCGGAATATATTTTGTATATGTGGCAGATTGAAGATACAATCCGTGCCTGCAAGTTTGATATGGATCTTATTGAACAACGTATTATCTCCCAGTTTGCAGAATCAGAGAAAGTCAAACAGGAAATGAGAGACTGGTATGCAAACCTGATTGTGATGATGCATGAGGAGAATATTAAGAAAGCGGGTCATTTACAAATGCTTGTTGCATTGATTGATGATATGAATCGCCTACACAAAAAGCTGCTTAAAGATAAAAATGACCCTAAATACATTGAGCAGTACTCGTGGGCATCTCCGAATATTCTTGAAATTGAAAAAAAACTGGGCAGGGAACCGATACATGAGATTGACACCTGTTTGACAGCATTGTATGCCTTATTGCTAATGCGTTTAAAGAAGAAAGATGTAACGCGCGAAACACTTGAAGCTATGCAAACCTTTAGTAACCTTCTGGCAATTTTATCAAAACAATATAAAAATGCAGAATCAGAGAAATCCTAAATACATAGTAAGTGTTCATGGAATCAGTCTGTTTTGCATGCTATTCAGCAATTTTTTATTTCGGAAATAATGAATATACCCGGAACAAAAACTGCAATGAGAATCATAATAAACACTTTTCATCTTAAAATATCCTGCTTTGTTAAGTAACATTTATGTCAGAAAAAAGTTTTATTGGAACGGCTTGTTTTGCAACATTTACAAGGATTTTCACGTATTATTCATACGAAACACATTATAAAGTGGCTATTTTCTGACTATCTTTCATACCATTGATAATAAATTTCATTACATGTTTTTCCGGAAAATAGTATTTTTGACTATATCTCATTTAAAAGTTACGCAATGAAAAAGAGAATTACGAAACAAGACTTCCAAAGAATCGTTCAATTTCTGCAAAAGCTCAGAATTCCTTCACAAGTTATTTTGCTCATACTGGGTTTTGCTTCAACAGTATGGTTTCTTTTCAGGGTTATACCCAAACCATCAAGAGCAACTTACCCGTGTATAAAAGCAACTGCACCCTGGGCTTCAGCGTTTGTGATTTACCTTTTATCCCTGACTGCTTCTGTTTTCAGTTTAAAGAAATTCAGACTCCATCTTAAAGCATCACGATATCCTTATGCTGCCATATTCTTTTTTGCGACACTGGTTTTTTCGCTTGTTTCACTGACAAATACGAGTTTTCAGGCCAGATCTGCTGTGCCTGAAAAAATAGAGCCGGCCAACCAGCCCATGGGTATAGCAAAGGGGATCTTCCCCGGACGTGTTGTATGGGTATATAATCCGGATGCAACAAATGAAGATTGTACCAACTCTTTAGGTGATGGCTACTTTATGGATCACAATACCGATCAGGACAAGGTTGACCAGATGCTAACCAGCGCTATCAAAGAGCTTACAGGCGAATCAACAACAAACGATGCCTGGGATGCTATTTTCAGATTTCACAACCAGGAAAGAGGCAAGGGAGATATCGGATATGCTACTGATGAGGTAATATTTCTGAAATTAAATGCAACCAGCACATGGGGGGGTAATATTACCGGCGATTTTCAACGGGTAGATAATTCTTTCTATGCAATTTCAGAAACATCACCTCATCTGGTTCTTTCGGTGCTCAGACAACTGGTAAACGTGGTTGGCGTGTCGGAAGATAACATTTATATTGGTGATCCTATGAAAAAGATTTACCAGGATAATTATACAAAATGGCACGATGAGTTTCCCAATATTCATTACCTGGATCACAACTCTGACGCTATGGGTCGTGAGAGGGTAGTTGTTAGTCCTACAACAACTATTCAATATTCTGATCGGGGTGCTATCCTGGACTACAGTCAGGATAACCTGTACACCATATTTGAAGACATGGAGTATATGATCAACATACCTACTATGAAAGGACATGCGCGTGCCGGCGTGACCATGTTTGCTAAAAATCATTTTGGTTCGAATACGAGGAGCGGAGCAAGTCATTTGCATCCGGGACTGGTGAAACCGGAGGCTGCAAGTCCTTTAAGGAATACTTATGGATTATACAGGGTGCAGGTTGACCTGCTGACTCATGAAATTTTAGGTAAAAAGAACCTTGTTTATTTAATGGATGCACTCTTCACATCAGATTATGAAGTTGACCAGCCTGACAAATGGCAAATGGCTCCTTTTAATGATGACTGGACATCATCAATTTTCATCTCACAGGATCCTGTTGCAATTGAATCCGTTGGATTTGATTTTTTATATGCAGAGATGGATGGTACAAACGGACTGGAAGATTACCCTCATTTCGGAGCTGTCGATGATTATCTGCATCAAACGGCCGATTCAACAACCTGGCCTGACGGGTTTGTTTATGATCCGGAAAATGATGCTGTTCCAAACACTTTTAGTTATGGTGTTCATGAGCACTGGAATAATTCCATCGACATGCAATACACAAGAAATCTAGGCACAGGAGTTGGAATTGAGTTTGTAAAAATTTTTGCTAAAGGGTTACAAATCAATCCGGGTAACAGCGGACTTTTGAGTGAAAAAGTCAGTGTTATTCATATTGACTCCTTTAATGTCAAATGGTTTGGTACAGATAAAGGAATTTCCCGTTATGACGATTCTGACTGGGATACAATCAACAGCGATAATCATTTGTTAAACGATAACGTGAAAGATCTTGCATACGAAAGGACCACTTACGGACACGAAATCTGGGTGGCCACGGATGGAGGGCTCTCTGTTGTGGCTTATGATATCGATGGTGTTACCACGGCCACAACATATCATAAGGCTAATTCAGGCATCATTAGCGATACAATTCATGCAGTCGGGGTTGACATACGTCACAACCGATGGATTGGAACACCGGCAGGTTTAAGTGTTTACAAGGGAAGTGACTGGGACAGCACGAAAGTATACATGGACGATGACCGGAATGAGCAGGACCTTTCAGGTATAACAATCACTTCAATTGCCAGTTATGAGAAAGATAGTATGGCATTTGTAACGACTCATGGTGGTGGGTTACTTCGTTACAGTCGTACCGATCTGGATGGTATTACAGGAGCCTCATCCTATGAGCAGGAGTGGTCGGGACTTCAATCCAACACAGTGAATACAGTTAGAATTGTTGATACCATACAGTGGATTGGATCTGCAGAGGGCGCTTACAGACATCTGGGAAATGAAACCAAGCAATGGTGGGGATTTTATTCCATTGATTCATTGACTATAAGCCCAAATGTAACAGCAATTGAAGTGGATAATGATGGTAATATCTGGTTTGGAACAGATGCCGGTCTGTCGATCAGGACCAGTGAAGGATGGTATAAATATACAACTGTGGAAGGGATAATCCATCCAATGGTTAATGATATCAAAAAGGATTACGATGGCAATGTATGGATCGCAACCGACGGAGGGGTAGAGTACTTCTCTGATATACCAGGTGTGCTTATAGTCGAACCTGCACCGGATCAGGCTACAAATATTATCTTTAGCGATATCAGTTCCAGCTCGGCTTACATTACATGGACGAATGGCACGGGAGATAACCGTGTGGTATTTGTTAAGGAAGGAGTGAGTGCTTCGGTATCGCCTGCAGATGGTACTACCTATTCACCGGACGTTGTGTTTGGAAACGGTTCAGAACTGGATGGCTGGTATTGCATTTATAACGGATCAGGCAATGGAGCAAGTGTTATCGGGCTAACACCTAACAGAAACTACCGGGTAATGGTTTGTGAGTATTACGGAGATGCCGGCTCTGAAATATATGCTACTTCGACATCAAGCGGTAATCCGGAGAACTTCATAACAGATCCGGTTAGTATTTTCACCAATAACTCAGATCAATTCAGTATCTATCCTATACCTTTTGATAGCTATATTCATGTTGATCTGGCTACTGAAAGTTACGGTTTTGTGGCAACAATCTACAGCCTTGATGGGAGGCTGCTGTTAAGAAGCATTCTCAAAGGCATAGAGAATGAGATCAATACCTCAGATCTTCCGTCGGGAGGATATATACTTCAGATTTCTGATGGAACTATTAGCATTAGCTATAAAATAGTAAAGTAAGCTCTTTGATATTACGGAATAAAAAAAGCCTTCACTCAAAATGAAGGCTTTTTCTTTTGTATGATTCAAGGTTCAGTAATTAATTCGTAAGATAGCCAGGGTTTTGTTTCAGACTTCCCTGAGAGTTTATTTTTTAAGCCTTATCATGAATACACTTCTGGCCAATAAAACCCTGAAGAGGCCAGGTTATCTTTTGGTATAGCAATTTAAAATTTCACCAATATACATGCGATGATAGTCCTTTTTAGGGTATATTCTTTTGTCGGCATCTGGCATCAGGAAATTCTCAGGATTCAGATCATCACAATAGATTTTTCTGCATTCGATGCATAAGCGTGATTGCTCAAAGGTCATTCCATCATGCTCAGTAGCAACCGGTATTAATCCTGTGGCTGATATTTTATCCACATTTTTTCCCGATTGTGTACCACAAAAATTCAGAATATCTCGCTCATTCTCTGTAAAAAAGCTGAGTGTGAAAACATCATGTGTATTCACAAAATTAAATGTGTATCTTGTGGGACGGATAAAGCAGATGGCAACGGGTTTATTCCAGAACACCCCCACTGCACCCCAGCTGGCAGTCATGGTATTGAATTTCTCGGTATTTCCTGCAGTGATCAATAACCATTCATTGCCGATAACATGAATAAAATTATCGGTAAGTAGTTCGGGTTCAATTTTCGTGAAGACAACATCAATATTTTGCATGGCTGGTGAGTTTAATTTTTTGTTTGGTTCGCAATTTTTGTAAAATATGTATATTTAGCAAGTCAAATTTGCTATAGTTTTCCGTATTTGTTTGCATCTGTAATAAAATGCAAAGATTATTTGATTAGCGAATATTCCTATTGTTCAAACATTATGATTTAAACCTGATAGATTGTCATGAGTAAAAGGGATACTATTGATAAGTGGTCACTGTTCTACTGGTGTTTACAGTTTTTTCTTGTTAAACCTATTCACGATTTTTTCTACCGTGAGATCCATGTTCATGATGCTCAGAAAATCCCAAAACATGAACCTGTGATTCTTGCACCCAATCATCAGAATGCACTCATGGATGCCTTAGCTTTTGTTGCCGGTCTTAATAAGTATCAAACAGTTTTTCTTGCCAGAGCTGATGTTTTTAAGCAAAAACTGGTTATAAAGATTTTAACTTTCATCAAAATCCTTCCGGTTTACCGGGCTCGTGACGGGCGCTCATCCTTACAGAAAAATGATGAAATATTTGATATCACCAGGAGCATTTTGCGTAACAAAGTCAATCCCATCTGTTTGTACCCTGAAGGAAACCATGGAGATAAAAGAAGGGTGAGGCCACTTGTAAAGGGTATCTTCAGAATTGCATTTATGGCACAGCAAGATTATAAGTCTGACCCCGGGGTTAAGATAGTTCCTGTTGGAATTGATTACGGACATTACCAGAAATTCAGACAAACACAATTCATAATAATTGGTGATCCGATTGAGGTAAGTGATTACTGGGCCGAATATGAGAAAAATCCATCTGTTGCAATGAACCTTCTCAGGGATAAACTTTCTGAAGAGATTAAGAAACTGGCAATACATATCGAAACAGTAGAATACTATGATCTTTATGAAGGTTTACGCAGTATATATGGTAGAACAATGTGTAAGAAATCAGGTTTACGCTACGGTAATCTTTATGACCGTTACAGGGCTGACAAGAAGATGATAGAAAAGCTTGATAAGTGTCTGGAAGAAGAGCCTGATAAAATCAAAACCCTTGATATTACCTTTAAGAAATATATGAATTCTAGAGAAAAGCTAAACCTTCGCGACTGGGTTCCCCGTAAAAGATCATATAGTATTCTGATAAATCTTCTTGGAATCTTACTATCTGTTTTTGCTCTTCCACTTGTAGTATTAGGATTATTCAATAACTGGCCTCATTTTTTTTTACCACCGATCATACAAAAAGGCATAAGGGATACCCAGTTTCACAGCACTGCCAAATGGGGTGCGGGCTTTGTTCTGTTGATAGTATACTACCTGATCTTATTCGTACTGGCTATGTTATTTATTCCTACATGGTGGCTTACACTATTGTATGTTATCACATTACCATCTACAGGAATTTTTGCATTGAGCTACAGGAAATTCATTATTAAATCGTGGGCCCGTATAAGGTATAGTTTTGGGATAATCAGGAAAAGATCAGATACGGTCACATTGAAAAATAGTTATGATAAACTAATAGAACTTACGAATCAAATAATTGAGAGTAATTAGAAAACAAGGATAAAGTTCAAAAAGATTGCTAATTTCGAGGCCAGTTTTATTAGTTGTTTTGAATGAATTATTTCGGGAAAACGGTATGGATAACCGGAGCCGCTTCAGGTATTGGTGAAGCACTGGCGTATGAATATTCAAAGAAGGAAGCACATGTCATTCTCTCTGATCGTGATGAAAAAAAGTTGAAAGAGGTAGTGGGCAACTGTGGAAAACTTGGAGGGAAAGCATTTTTTGCTCCCTTTGATCTTGAAAGTCCTGAAGAAATTAAAAAAGTGACTGCTGAGGTATTAAAGGAATTTCCGAAAATTGACATATTAATCAGTAACGGAGGTATCAGCCAAAGATCTTATGCCATTGAAACTCCCATAGCCATTGACCGGAGAATTATGGAGATAAATTTCTTTGGTGCCATAAGCTTAACCAGGGAGCTTTTGCCTTCTTTGGTTGCTGAAGGCGGAGGAAATATCGTTGTTACCAGCAGTATGGCTGGCAAATTTGGCTTTCCGCTGCGATCAGCTTATGCTGCATCAAAACATGCTCTACAGGGTTTTTACGAATCATTGCGTGCCGAACTGTATGATAAGAATGTGAAGGTAACCCTTGTCTCTCCCGGCAGAATTCGTACAGCTATCTCTTTAAATGCTATTGATAAAGATGGAAAGAAACATGGGGTTTTAGACCAGGGGCAGTCTAAAGGCATGCCTGTTGATAAATGTGCACGCAAAATCGTCAGGGCAGTTAGGCGAAACAAAAAGGAATTATGGGTTGGAGGAACAGAAATATTAATGATCTATATCCGTTTATACATACCCTCCCTGTTTCATTTTTTAGCACGGAGAATCAAACCTACCTAGTTTTGAGTAAATACAATAATTCTATAAAAGAAACTATATGAAGGAAAAGATTATCAGTGGTATTCAACAAATCGGGATTGGAGTGCCAAATGTACATGAAGCCTGGGGATGGTATAAGAAATACTTTGGGGTAGATGTTCGTATTTTTGAAGAAGATGCACCTGCCGAACATATGTTACAGTATACAGGAGGTAAGTCATGCAACAGGCATGCTGCATTGGCTATTAATTTATCCGGTGGGGGTGGATTTGAGATCTGGCAATTTACTGATCGTACTCCGAAAGCTCCTGATTTTGATTTACAAATAGGGGATATAGGTATTTATTCTGCAAAGATTAAAAGCAAGAATGTACAGGCAACGTATGACTGGTTCAAATCGGAAGGTCTGAATGTTTTGGATAAACCTTACGAAAAAGAAGGCAAGCAACATTTTTTTGTTCGTGATCCTTATAATAACTTGTTTCAGATAGTTTCCAGCAAGACCTGGTTCAGAAAAGAAAAAAAATTAACAGGGGCCAGCTATGGTGCTATCATTGGAGTTACAGATATTGGCAGGTCAAAAGAATTTTTCAGTAGCATTCTGGGTTATGATGAGGTGATCTATGATGAGGCCAATGTTTTTAAAGATTTTGTTGCCTTGCCAGGTGGCGATAAAAAAATCAGGAGGGTATTACTACGTCATAGTCAACCGCGTTTGGGTGCTTTCAGTTTGTTATTTGGTACAAGTCAGATTGAACTGGTTCAGGTACTCGATCGTGAACCTAAAAAAATATACCAGAACAGGTACTGGGGTGATTTAGGCTTCATTCATATCTGTTATGATATAAGAGGTATGGCCGTGTTAAGGGAAGAATGCAAAGCATGTGGCTGTCCGTTTACCGTAGATACAGGAGATACTTTCGATATGGGTGAGGCTGCAGGTGCATTTTCTTACACAGAAGATCCGGATGGAACATTGATCGAGTTTGTTGAGACTCACAGGGTACCCATTATTAAAAAACTGGGTATTTATCTTAGTTTACGTAAACGAAACCAAAAAAAGGCATTGCCCAACTGGATGGTTAATGCTCTCTCATTGAATAAAGCCAGGGATATTAAACCGGGAAATTTAGGATAAAAATAATTTGTACATAAAAATGTTATAATAAAAGAAGGTACCCAAAAAGTCTTTACGGTTCCCTGTCTGTCGGTAGGCAGGAAAGGCGCGCCTTTGCCTTATGTTTTTAAAAGCTTGTTATGCAGAGCATTACAAAGTTGACGCTAAGTTACGCAAAGTAATATCTGATCTTTTTATTTGACTTTTGCAATTCATGGACTATTCTTCATTGGGTACGGCTTCTTCTGTTGGGAAGAAGTGATCCTTACCGACAAATATCTTATCAAACAGTCCGGATTTGCTTCCACTAAAATAGGTGTCTTTATTCAATGATGATACTATAGCGTATTTGTTTGACGTGTCAGCCCCGAACGCAAAAACTTTTACAGGAGCAACCATATTCTCGCCTTCAATGCTAAGTGTATAAGAGGGATCTGAACCAAGCTTATCGCTCTGATCAATAAAATCTGAACTGCTTAACCATGCCAGTGAAGATAAGTATCTGGCTACTGAAGCACTATCAGCTACCAATCCGTCGATCATCCAGTTTTCTCCTTGTTTGAAAAGATTAAACGCTTCAACTGGTCCATGAAAAGTGAGTCTGTTCCAATCCTCCTTATTCGACCTGATAAGGGTTCGATTTCTGAAATCATTTGTCTGACGGCTGAACGACATAGCTATAATACCATCAACGGCATATACATTATTATCTCCGGCAATTCTTACATAGCTTGTCATTTTACCTTGTTGTTGCATGTAAGGATTAGGGTTCTTCGGTTGCTGGTAACTGAATTTGCCAAGGTAAACATCAGCAACAGTTTTCTTATCTGCAATGACGTGCACCCGGGTAGCTGCACTATCAGAAACTTCATATGTATCCCACTGGTCTTTATCTTTAGCTGCTATCCGGGTTGCTGTAAGGGAGATCAGGCTGGTCATCATGCCTTTAATAGCGGAGTGATCTGCGTTGTAATCTTTCCCGTCAACCACTATTTTCCAATGTTCACTTTCCTTCTTTAGTTCAACCAGATCATTGCCCGATTTCGGATAAATAATTAGTCTGGTGACTTTTGAAGTATCAAAATCTGTTAATTGACTATTAAAGCTTCTGTTGCGATTGATAGCAGACTGACTGTTGTTTTTGATTACAACAATAACTGCCAGCAACAAAAGGGTTAAAAATATACCGGCTAGCCATTTAATATTCATTCTACTGAACATAACCTTCCTCCATTCTTTTTAGTCTGATAATACGATTTCGTTGAAATCTGAATATGCCATATAGTAAGGCTAGAATTACAGGCAAAAGAAAATTCAGATACTTTAGAAACGCTCTCTTATTTTCTTCCAGATCATCAATCGGGCGCGCTGTAGCTCCACGGGTTCTCAGTTCAATAAGTCCGGTATCGTCTGAAAGCCAGTCGATTGAATTTACAAGAAAATTTATATTGTCAGGATTTACCTGGTTTTGTTGACCTTCACCCACCGGGAAATCTGCATCACCAACAATTACCATTTTTGTCGGAGCACTCCCGGCTATACTGCCTTCCAGTGCTGCTGCAAGTGTCAGACTTGAAATTGGAAAATCTGGTTCTTTCCATTGTTGTGTTATATCAATGTATCCTGCAGCCGGTTTTGTCCCTGAATGTTCAGAGGATTTTATCAGGGGAGTAAATATAACCGAGCTATCACCTGAATGATTAAGGGAACTGGCAAAATTTAGTGTTAATTGTTCCAAACCCGATGAAATCGGATGATCGCTAAAATTTTGCGCAATAATAAAATAGGGAATTGTGATTTGCATGAGATAGCCAGGTTGAGGTTGGATCCATCCTTGCTGACAATTTATATCAATGACTACATTGCTGTTTACGTCAATTCCTTTTTGAGCAAGCCAGGTTTCCAGACCGGTATTGACTGCTCTGCTATATTGTTCACTGGCCAGGTCAGCATCGGATCGATTTATTGCAATGAATAACCTTCCTCCACGATTAAGAAAATTATCAAGCCTGGTTAGTTCCTCGTAAGGAATGGAATCTTTTGGTCCAATGATAGCTAATGTCCTGTACTTGTCTAATACCAGCATACTATCATTCAGATATACAAGTTCGGTATTGTGCAATACATCCAATGCCTGCTTGGCCTGCCATATCTGTCCAAATGTTGTTTCACCATGCCCCTGTACAAAACCGACAACAGGCTTATTGGCAATGGCCAGTTTTTTTATTGCCGAGGAAAGCTTGTATTCCAGACCAACAGTGGTATATATATTGGGTATTGGCTCATTGTCTTCTCCAAATTGAATAGTTGCACCCATGAATGCTATTTGTGCCTTTACCTGGTCTTTCTCTTCAACCTGAACCTGGGTTTGAGCAATTCCTGCCTGAGTAGCCCGGGCCTTTAGTTTATCGTCTTTTAGCGGATCAATAAATTCGAAAGCCACCATACCTTTCGAGCGATTTGAATATTCAATGAGCATATCTCTGAAATCCCTTTTCACCTGTTCAAGCTGTGGAGGCAGATTACCGGAGAAGTAGGCTGTAATGGTAACGGGTTCATCAAGATTGTTCAAAAGATCTTTTGTTGCACTACTAAGGGTGAAACGTTTATCTTCTGTAAAATCAAGTCTCACAAAAAACTGATTCGATAGATAGTTCAGGAGGAATAAAATACCTATTACCAGAACAACAACAATTGATTTATTTTTTCTAGAATTCATCTGCTTCAACATTTCAATTAATTGGTAAGGTTCCGTTTAGCAATTACCATTTCTGCACCAAATAACCCCACGGCTACCAGAGACAGGAAATAAACAAGATCCTTGCTATCAACTACTCCTCTGGTAATAGAATCATAATGAGTTGAGAGGCTGAGATAATTAAGAGTATTTCCGACTATTCCGGGGAAATAGCGTGCTGTGATGCCAAATATAAGGTGAAAGAAAATGCCAATAAACAGGGCCAGCAGAAATGAAACTATCTGATTGTTGGTAATGCTACTGGCAAAAATACCAATACTGATATAGGCAGCGCTCATAAAAATAAGTCCAAGATAACCTGTAATTGTGGCGCCATGATCGATAGGTCCTATTGAAGCTACTGTGATGTAGTAAGGCAATGTAAGAACGAGGGAAAGTACTACAAGCAACAGAACAGACAGAAACTTGCCTATAACAAGCTGCAGGTCAGAAACCGGTTTAGAGAGGATCAACTCCAGAGTTCCGTTTGCACGCTCTTCGGCAATAAGTTTCATGGAAAGGGCCGGAATAAAAATAAACAGGGCCCAGTATGCTACGACAAAGAATGATTGCAAACTGGCTTCTCTCATCATAAATACATGACGGCCGATTATCCATGTAAAAAGACCTGTAAATACCAGAAAGGCAATAATCATAAAATACGCCAGCAGTGAATCAAAGAATGATCTAAGTTCTCGTTTGGTTATTATCCATATGGTCAACATAGCAGGTAATTTTAATTCATTGTTAATTCGCGGAAAACATCTTCCAGTTTTGTTTCAGTAGGAGTTAATTCGGTGAGGATCCATCCTTTTTCAACGCAGAGATCAAAGACAGCTCTTCTTGAGGAGGCTCCCGGTTTACTATGCATTTCGAACGTGTTGCTACTTTGTGAAAGGATATCAACCATCTCAACAGCATCAAGAGTTTGTAATCCTTTATATATTTCATTCTTCTTTCCATCTTCAATTGTTACCTTAAGGATTTCTTTATTTTGAGATTGCCTACGCAGATCACTTGAAGTACCGTCTGCCACTATTTTTCCCTTGTTGATGATCAGAATACGATCGCAGGTGGCTTCAACTTCGGCAAGAATGTGTGAACAAAGTATCACAGTCTTTTCTCTACCAATTTCTCTGATCAACTCCCGGATTTCGATGATCTGGTTTGGGTCAAGTCCGGCAGTAGGTTCGTCTAAGATAAGCACCTGCGGATCGTGGATGAGCGAATGTGCCAGACCAACACGTTGCTTATACCCTTTAGAAAGTTCACGAATTTTTTTATGCTTTTCGCCTTCGAGACCGCAGATTTGCACCATCTGATAAATTCTTTCTTTCATACGAGTTTTTTCTATGCCATGCAATTCTGCAATAAATTTCAGGTAATCAATAACAGGCATATCCTGGTAAAGAGGATTTGATTCGGGCAAATAACCAATTATTTTTTTTATTTCTTCAGGGTTCTCGTGAATAGAATAACTACCTATTTTGATATCCCCCTGATTGGGCTCAAGAAAGCAGGCGATAGTCCTCATGGTGGTGGTTTTGCCAGCGCCATTCGGACCTAAAAACCCCAGGATTTCTCCGGTTCGTACCTGGAAGGAAACATTATCCACGGCTTTCTGATTGCCAAAGCTTTTTGTGATGTTCTCGACTAGTATATCCATAAGCAGAATAATTTAAAAGAATAAAGTGACAAAAAAAATAATTTTGAGTGGATTAAGACAATATTTTTTGCATTTTTTAACAAATAAAAAACGCAGTCCCGAACAGAACTGCGTTTTCTTAATCACCAAACCTTACTTATGAGATCTTTACTTCTTTAGCAGCAGTAACTTTTACT
>DAOUOU010000145.1 GCA_030626465.1 Bacteroidales bacterium | reverse complement strand
TTTGGGATTTATAGAGTCTCATATCTTTTATGATTTGTCCTTGGTGAACTCACTACGCTCGGCTGGTGATTGAATGATGGTTTTCAAATCTGCTCTGCAGCGGATGCATCCAGATACCAATCTATTATTCCATTGCGTGGTTGGATTTTTGCTGCCGGATACTTTCGGGAATGCTTTTCTTGGTTGAGTGTGCTTTTAACTACTTCCTGCTTGTTTGCACCGGCAACAATGAAAGTAATCCGTTTTGCCATATTCAAAACCGTTCCTGTGAGAGTTATTCTTTTTTGTCCCGATTCCGGATGTATGGCAAGTTTACAAAGTTTCTCAGAGCTTATCAGATTCATCTGATCAGGGAAAATTGATGCCGTATGGCCATCTTCACCTATACCAAGAAATATCCAGTCAAAAATAGGAATGCCGCCTTTTACGTCGACGTATTTTTGCAGAAGTTGTGAATATCTCTCGATTTCTTCTTCGGGATTATTTTCCCCTTCAATAGGATGTATATTGGCTTCAGGGATATTTATCTTACTGAGCAACACGTTGTATGCAGCACCAAAATTGCTTTCTTTATCATCTTTTGGCACACAACGTTCATCGCCCCAAAAAAAATGGATTTTTCTCCACTCTATTTTATTCACTTTCTGCTGATCGAATTCGCTTAGTATCTTGAAAAATAACAAGGGGGTATTTCCTCCTGAGAGCGCAATGTTTAGCTTATTTTTTGTTAACAGCCGATCATTTACATAACGATAAAACTCCTCTGCGAGTGAATCAGCCATAATTTCCGGCTTTGTAAATATCTTAACTTCAGGTTTCATAATACAGCAAGTTATTAAAGTTCGCAGAAAATTCCATCATTTGTTAAATTTTTACAAGGATATCTCCATGTTAAATTTTTCCCTTCCATAAGTTCATCAGCTACTTTAGGACCCCATGTACCAGATGGGTATCCGTGAAGCATATTACTTCTGTTATTTGCCCAGTGATCGAGTATGGGATCAATGAACCTCCATGCTTCTTCAACCGCATCACCTCTTGTAAACAGTGTTGCGTCGCCATTCATACAATCCAGTAAAAGTCGCTGGTAAGCTTCAGGAACTTTCATATCGCCCAGATCGGAATAATGAAAATCCATATTTACTTCCTGCACCAGGAAACCGGTACCGGGAACTTTCATGTCAAACTTAAGTAAAATTCCTTCATCCGGCTGAATACGCATCACCAGTTGATTATCATGATTCATCAGCAATTCATCAAAGCAGAACAATCGGTGTGGTGTTGGCTTAAAATGTATGACTGCTTCTGTAACCCTCGTAGGTAATCTCTTGCCGGTACGAATATAAAAAGGCACACCTCCCCACCGCCAGTTCTCTATAAATAGTTTAAGCGCTACGAAGGTTTCGGTTCGTGAGACCGTATCAACTCCTTTCTCATCCCTGTATCCCTTCAACTCTTCGCCATTCAAAGTAGAGCCTGTGTATTGACCACGAATTACCTGTGCTTCAATATCTTTTGCATTCAAAGGTTTTAAAGCCTGAAAAACCTTCAGCGTTTCGTTGCGGATAGCTGTTGGATTATTCACCGATGGGGGCTCCATTGCAATAAGAGCAGCAACCTGCAACAAATGATTCTGTACCATGTCTCTTAAAGCACCAGAGTTTTCATAATAGCCACCTCTGTTTTCCACACCAATACTTTCAGCCGATGTTATCTCCACATGATGAATGTAATTTCTGTTCCACAGTGGTTCGAATATTCCATTAGAAAAACGAGTAACCATCACGTTTTGAACAGTTTCTTTACCAAGATAATGATCGATACGGAATATTTGATCCTCTTCAAAAAAGGACAAAAGCTTAGTATTTAGCTGCTTTGCTGACTGCAGATCATAACCAAAAGGCTTTTCAATAATAATTCTGCTCCAGTTTCTGTTACCCTTACTATTCAAATTATGCTTTGCGAGAGCTTCGGAAATAATTTCGTACAGAGAAGGAGGAGTCGCCAGGTAAAAAATATAGTTTCCTGTTATGTTATTACTTTCCGCAACTTCATCCAGTTTCAATTTCAATTTTGAATATTCCCCAATATTCATTGTGTCGAAGGAAATATAAAATAACTTCCTTACGAAGCTATCCAGTAATTTTTTATCCTGATGATCATCTGCAAGATATTGTGGTAATTCGTCGAACATTTTCTTTCGAAAGAGCTCGTCATTGAGCGATGTTCTCCCAACACCAAGTATTGCATAATTCTCAGGCAATAGTTTTTGATAATTGAGTGCAAACAATGCCGGTAATAATTTTCTTTTCGTTAAATCTCCGGATGCTCCAAAAATTATTAAAACGTGATCAAAGGGTATCTCCATTCAAAAATCATTTATATAGTATGTGCTTAACTTATTTCACGTAGTTGTGATGCATTAACAAATAAGATATCTCCCAGTTCATCATAGCCGCAAAATACATTTTTGTCGTGTTTTAAAACTTCTTCTCTGAAACCTATTACTGTAAGTCCTGCTTCTTTCGAACGTTCACATATTATCTTCTTATGGTTTTCGTTTTCCTCCATCTTTATTATCTCTATATTTTTTGGCGAAATTGGAAGACGTCCGCTCTGTATAATACCCGTAAGTTTCTCTCTTATCTCTTCTACCTGTTCACCATGGGTAATTTCAAAGATCTTTATTTTTCCCTTTCTCCAGTCGGGATGACCTAAAATAATGTAACTCAGCAGTATCATCAAATTAGAATTCTCGTAATCAATACTGCGGATCCAGACATGAATTCCACGTTTGAAAATGATCTTATGGTGCGTGGAAGCCAAAATGCAAACATCCAACATAGCGGCCTTGGCCAAAGCTATATTTTCAATAATTTGTTGAACATCTTCGTATTTCTTCTTATCAAATTCAAAAAGAATCATGTTGTTTGCCATACCTGAAATGCCTGGTAACTGCACTGTTTGCGCAATAGCAGAAGTATAGGAGGGAGAAATCAAAGTATCCATGTATGCGTTGTTGTCTTCGCCTGATAGCTCAATTAAACTTTCAAGTATTTTTATTGATTGTTGGTTTGCCGCAGTTGAAAAGTAGTCTTCGATTAAATGAATGTAAGTGCCAAATCCATATTTATCAGATATCCATCCGAGCAATTGTAAGGCCTTATCGTTATCAAATGTTCTTTTTGAGACACAAACCACTGAAGGACGCCACCGTTCCACGCTCCGGTCCTTTTTCTTTTTTTGCATGTATACCTGTATATTACGGCTAAGTTGAAATATTGCTCCCTGGAATATGGAAGCCATTCCTCCCCTGTCTTTATGAAGGAAACTTACAATCAGATACAAGAGTGTCATAACAATAAATGCCAGCATAGCATAATAAGGTTGCATCTTGAACATTAACCAGGTGCAGAAGAGAAAACCAATCAGTGAAAAATACCATCTTGATCTGAAAACAGGACGGTATGAGGGGTCAGCTCCAAAATGGTAGAGAAAAGAGATAAGACATATTGAGCCGTAAGTGACCATAAAAAACATCGATATGATCTGTGCTACAAAGTTTACACCCCCAATAAAAACAAAAACAAAAGCAATAAGGCTGGTAAGGAAGGTGGCATTAAACGGTTCGTTGGTCTTTCCTCTTCCTCTTGCCATCAACTTGTTCAATCCTTTAACAGGCAAGGAGTGATCACTGGCAAGAGCCTGCAGGGTACGAGGGGCTACCATTATAGACCCTATTGCGGAAGAAATGGTTGAAGCCACAAGGCCTAAAGGAATTACGATGGGACCAAACAAGGCTATTCTGCTCATGATCAACTGATCATTCACCAGATCATCAGGCGAAGCTGAAACGGTCAGCTTGTACGCAATAAAACCATAAATAATCATTCCTAATACGGTTGCCAGGGTCGTTCCCAGAGGTATGGATTTGCTAGGATTTTTAAGATCACCGGAGAGGCCCACACCCGCTGTCATACCCGTAAAAGCAGGAAATATTAGTGCAAATACCACAAAAAAAGAGGTTTGTATGTCACCCATTCGAAAGGAAAAAAGGTTTGACGGGTATACATCGCTATAATTTGTTTTTCCGAGAAAAAAAAGTATTAAGCTAAGTGCAAGTATAGCAACAACAATATAGAGCGTCTTAACTCCAATATTTGCGCCGCGTTTCAGCATGATATAGGCAAGAAAGAGCATACTTGTCACACTTACAATCCTTCTTGCCCAAGCCTCGTCCATATCAAGTTTATTCAATAAAGGTGAAAAGGCCTCAGTAAAGGCAATAACATAGAATGCAACACTTATCGCCTGTGATAAATAAAGAGCAATCCCTATTGTGGCTCCGATATTTAATCCGAATGATCGGCTGATAATAAAATATTCACCTCCTCCCTCCACCCGTTGATTAGTGGCAAGCTCAGATATGGCCAGTGCTGTTGGAATAGTAACAAGATGTCCAAGCAGAATGATTCCAAGAGTTCCGATAAATCCCAGCATTCCAACCGAAAAACCGAATCGAAGGAAGAGTATTGCTCCAAGAATTGTTGAAATTGCAGTAAAAAATACGGGAGCAGTACCGAAACTTTTTGATGTATTAGAGATTGCCATAATAAGTTTGCCTTTTTCCCTTGCTAATTTATTAAATCAGCCTTCATCAAAAAACATTTTAATGGATTGGTTAAATTATATTATTAAAAAAACATCATTTAATCTATATTTATAGTATAATTCCAAGCCTGATGAAATCACATTTTCTGCCTTTCAAAAAAATAGCTCTTGTTTGTTCTTGTTTTTGTGTTTTCATTGTGGAATGTGTGTACACGCAATCTATTGATACTCTGAATAATCTTTCTGATACACTTGTTACTCCTATCGACACTTCAGACTATATTACCGGAGATATTGATTTTAATTTGATTATAGCGGCAGACAGGGGTGATGACAAAGAAGTATTGCGATTGCTCAATAAAGGTGCCTACATTGATATTCGAACATCAGAAGGCGTTACACCCTTAATGTATGCTGTTCAGAACAAACACGAACAGGTAGTTAAGATCCTCCTGCTTAATGGTGCCAATCCGAACCTCTATGACTACAATGGAACACCTTCACTAATTGCAGCCATAAGGAACAATGATCTGAATATATCGGAAATGCTTATCAGGTATGATGCCGATGTTGATATAAAGGATGAAGAAGGTATGACTCCTTTAATGTATGCTGTAGCATCAGGTTATTTACAGATTGTTGATATGCTTATCTATTATGATGCGCAGGTGAATATGACAGACGATAAAGGAACCACTGCACTTATGATAGCATCATATTTTGGTTTTAAAGACATTGCGAATCTACTGATTGAAAATGGGGCCACTCTTGAAAAAACAGATCACAATGGGTTTACATCTCTTCATATTGCCACCCAAAACAACAATGAGGAAATTATTGAATTACTTGTCTCACAAGGAGTAGATATAGAAAAGAAGAATAATGCCGGCTATTCATCCTTATCAATCGCGGTTCTGACAAATAATAAAGTAATAACCGATTATTATATTGAAAATGGAGCCGACGTTAATTCGAAAATATCCGTTGCATATTTACCTTTGAATCTGGCTAAGAAAAATAAGAATGACACCATATATCAGGTTCTTGAAGAAAATAATGCCAGGTTGGCCTATTACCCTTCAATAGGATATGCATCAATAAATTTTGATTTTAGTGCAAGTGCTCAGGATTTTCTTATGGGAGGAGGCATAGGTTTTCATGATACGAGATACGGTATGAGTATGAATGTAGGATATGTTACCAGATTATTTGCCACAGAGGTACTGAAAACTGTTGATGAAAGTTTGTATTATCAATACTGGGAACGAAGATCGTACTTCTATCTTAGTCTTACAGAACGTATTCCGGTCTACTCATGGAAAAAAGATCACTGGTTTGGTTTTGGAGCAGGTGGTCAGTTGCTTTACACATATGGCAGTTATCGCGGTACTGATGAAAAACCTGATAATCGTTTCCTTTTTTCACCCCAGGCACTGGCATATTTGCGGCTGAAACATTTTGCCATGTCATTCAAATACGAATACGTGAACTTTAAAATTGAGGGAGTGTCACCACACAGATTTATTATTGGGATTCATTTTTTAATACCGGGCAAAAAAACCAAAGCAACCACACATAAAGAAATATTGTTTAGATGAGAAGAATAATGGTATATACAATACTTATTATCCCACTGATTCTTTTTCCCGTTTGCAGCGAAAAAATTTTTCCATGGGATGTTGATTGCGATGAATGCTATACTATCAAACCCGACTCTGTTGACCTGGTCATAAACTGGACAAAAAATAATGAATACCCTGAAATTCCTGTGCTGTTATACAAAGGGAAAGTTGATGTCGGTGAATTTATCGATACCTTTTTTTGTTTTGGTGTACCGGCTTACATTTGGGTAAAAGCGAATGAGGAATATTCTGTAAGAGCTATCTATGCTTCTGATGACAGAACAGTTATGGTTGTGGATGGTACGAATCAAAAACTTAAACGTGTATCAGATTATTGTGATGAGCCATGTTGGGTTGTTACACAGGAAAATCTTTACCTGGAATTGAAATATTAGACTCGGATCAGATCATTGAACCAACAGAATATCAATTACAGAATTTCCTAATTCATTGTCACGAAATCTTATCAGCAAATCATAAAATCCTGTTTTATTGCAAACAAAACTTGTATTCTCATAATATTTTTTTTCATAGAGATTGGTTAGAATCAAAATATCCGCATCCATAAGTTCGAGAACAGCTTCACCAACATAATCATCCATGTGATTTGCTATTCTGAAAATATACTTTGATCCTTTATTCAATTTTAATGTTATAAAATACTCATTCTCATAATCTATATCACTGATAGCATTCAGCCTGAATTCAATCTGCTTAATAAATATTTCTTTCTGAGCCTGGGTTTTGTTTGCAGTCAACA
>DAOUOU010000040.1 GCA_030626465.1 Bacteroidales bacterium | reverse complement strand
TCTCTGATTGGTGAGAAATTTATTGCATCAAATGCTCAAGATACTGTGCAGTTCGATTTCAGTGTTGACTTTAAAAGAACTGAACCCTTTTTCCATTTTTTTTTCCCGGAGTATTTAATTGGAGAGAATTCAAGCCTCAAAGCCACTTACCTGCCTAACGAGAACAGGTTTTTAAAATTGGATGCATTTGCCCCTGAAGTTAAGCTGAAACAAAATACATGGAAAGGATTTGTTCTTAATGTTCAATCAAAAGATTCAACACTCTTCGCCAGTGTTGGGAGTCGGATATTCAATCTGAATAAGCGGATTGATCTGGAGAACTTTACCTTAGAAACATCTACACAAAATGATACAGTCACGTTCTCAACCCGTTGGCTTAATTGGGATTCAACATTGCATAAAGGCAATCTTACCGGAGATCTTTCAATTTATAATGATCTTGTCGGAACAACTTACCGGGTTGATTTCAATCCTTCATCCCTGACTGTCAGCGATTCTGTATGGAATCTTAGCGAATGCAAAGTGATTATTGACAGTTCTGGATTTGTGATTGAAAATCTTAAATTGATGCACGATCAGCAATTTTTACTTACACATGGTAAGCTCTCTGACATTCCTGGCGACAGCCTATACTTTTCATTTCGAAACTTTAACCTGGCAAATTTGAATTTTTTCACAAGAAAAAGGGATTTTGAATTTGGGGGCAATATAAACGGCAGTGGGAATATGTCAGGTATTAAAAAGAATCCGTTGTTCTTTTCATCGTTTACTATTGATGAATTAAAAATGAACGGGGAGATCCTGGGAGATTGCTCTATTGAGTCCTTATGGGATAATAGAAAACAGTCCTTAACTATTGATGCGGAAACAAAGAGAGGGAATCTCACTACATTGAAATTCAAGGGTGATTATTTTCCTGCGGAGATGGGTAAAATGGATTTTCATATTGCTCTTAACAAGCTTAGAACCAATTTATTTAATCCATTTCTGTCCGGTATATTTTCAAATATGCGCGGATTGGCGTCAGGAAATCTTCAGTTGACAGGTATTCGTGGCAAACCATCGTTATCAGGCAAGGTAAAACTGCAAAAAAATGCATTCACCATTGACTACCTGAAAACCCGCTATAATTTCACAACTGATATAGAAATAGCGAATAATAACGTCATATTGGAGAATGTTGAAATTTTTGATCGCGATGGCAATTCAGCAGTGATGAATGGAATGATACGAACAGAATACCTGAAAGATATTTCATTAAACCTTAGCATAAATACAAAAAACCTGCTTTGTCTTGATACACGCGAAACGGATAATAATCTGTTTTATGGAATTGCATACGCTACAGGTTTAATAAGGATTAAGGGAGAGCCATCTTCTCTTCGTTTTGATATTGATGCGGAAACCGGAGCGAATACCCGCTTTTTTATCCCGTTAAATAAAGACACAGAGGTTTCTGAATACAACTTCATAAGCTTTGTGCGTAACGATACTTCAAATACAGAGCAGATTGCCATCGAACCCGAATATAAAGTTGATCTTACGGGAATTCAGATGAATTTTGATATGGATATTACTCCCGATGCAGAAGTACAAATCATTTTCGATCCCAAGATGGGAGATATCATTAAAGCTACCGGGAACGGTGAAATGAAAATATCCATTAACACTTTAGGTACTTTTGAACTTGTAGGAGAATATAGCATCGAGAAAGGAGATTATTTATTTACACTTCAGGATGTTATAAACAAAAGACTTAAAATTGAGCCGGGCAGTAAGCTGCGCTGGAGCGGTGACCCTTTGAATGCACAGGTGGATATTGCGGCGGTATATCGCACAAAGGCCTCACTAATAGATTTGTTTGGAACTGATGGAAGTGACAACAGCGACCAGGGGCGTGTAAGCGTTGATTGTCGTATTTATTTATCAGGATCGCTTATGTCACCTACCATAAAGTATGACTTATACCTTCCATATGCCGAAGAAAATCTTCGAAACAAAGTAGATAGTAAAATAAATACGGAAGAAGATGTGAGCAAACAGTTTTTATCATTAATGGTACTTAACAGATTTCAACCACCAGACAGGGGTGAATCTTCCGCAGGAAGTTATATTGCAGGAGCAAATGCGAGTGAGCTATTATCAAATCAACTAAGCAACTGGTTATCTCAAATAAGCAATGATTTTGATATTGGGGTTAACTATCGCCCAGGTAGTGAAATAACTGATCGTGAAGTGGAAGTTGCGCTTTCTACACAGCTATTGAACGATAGACTTTCAATTAATGGAAGTGTTGATATGAAAACTAATGCAATGGCTGCCAGTTCAAATAAAATTGTTGGTGATTTTGATGTGGATTACAAAATAAATAAAAAGGGCAAAGTTCGGGTACGGGCTTTCAACAGATCAAACGACGATATATTGAATGATTCATCACCTTACACACAGGGGGTGGGGATGTTCTATATGGAAGAGTTCAATTCCTTTGGTGATCTGATGCGCCGGTACTGGGCAAGACTTACAGGTAAAAATAAGAAGAAGAAGCATGAGAAAGCTGATACCCGGAGAAAATGATTGTTTAAAATTTTCTATTTGAAATAAAATTCTTAAGGATACGTTTTAATAACTTTAGAGAAATATTTAAAAAAATGATGAAGTTGTTTTTTATACTACAGGCTCAAGTTAACGAGTCTGCTGAATTACTCGCACAGGAGACAGGCGAAATAAAAATGCCTTTTATTGAGTTGGCCCAAAGAGGCGGATGGATTATGATCCCCATAATATTTCTGTCATTTGTAGCGGTTTATATTTTCTTTGAAAGGTTTTTTGCTGTTCGAAAGGCATCACAAATCGATATTAATTTCATGAACAGAATCAAAGACTATATTCATGATGAGAAGCTGGATGCCGCTCTGGCTTTGTGTCAGTCGTTTTATAATCCGGCGGCCAGAATGGTTGAGAAAGGAATACAACGAATTGGCAGGCCTTTGAATGATGTGAACGCTGCCATTGAGAATGTAGGTAAATTAGAAATTTATAAACTGGAAAAAAGTCTTCCCCTGTTAGCCACAGTGGCTGGCGGTGCTCCCATGATAGGTTTTCTTGGAACAGTGATGGGTATGGTTCGTGCATTCTATGATATGTCTGAACAGGCTAACAATATTGATGTTGGTTTACTTTCCAATGGTATTTATACTGCGCTGATTACAACGGTTGCCGGTCTGATTGTTGGCATTGTAGCATATTTTGCATACAATGTACTGGTTGCAAGGATTGAGAAAGTAGTGTTTAAACTGGAAGGCACTATGAGTGAGTTCATGGATTTACTCAATGAACCTGCCAAGAGATAAACTGATAATTATGTCTATAAGTTCGAGAAATAAGGTAAGTGTACAATTTAGTATGTCGGGCATGACTGATATTGTTTTTTTGTTGCTTATATTTTTCATGCTGACATCAACGCTCATTGCGCCTAATGCAATAAAACTCCTGTTGCCGAAAAGCAGCACTCAAACAGCTGCGAAACCTTTGGTTACTGTTTCTATTACACCGGAGTTAAACTATTATATTGGCACCAAACAAGTATCTTTTAATCAGCTGGAACCACTTCTGGAGCAGGAGCTTAAATTCAGGGTGGAACCAACCATTTCACTACATGCCGATAAAAGTGTTCCGATAGAACACGTAGTGAAAGTAATGAACATTGCACGAAGACATAAGTATAAAGTAATACTTGCTACTACACCCGAAGATTGAATTAACTCTTAAGTCTTTGTCTTATGAATGTTGATTCCAGAGGACTGATCGGTTCAATAGTTTTTCATATTACTATCTTATTGCTGTTTATCCTGTTCGGCTTCAAAACACCATTGCCTCTGCCAGCAGAGAAGGGTATCCTTATCAATTTTGGTGATTCTGATTTGGGAATTGGCACAACCGAGCCCAAATATGGTGAGGAAGTCAGCGAGCCTGAAACTCAGGCTCCGGCTGAAACAAATGAAAATTCGCAAACGAAGGAATCTTACTTAACACAAAATACAGAGGAGGCTCCTTCAATCAAGACCTCAGACAAACCAAAAACCGAAGAAAAAAAAGAAAAGAAAACAGAAACTAAGCCTGTCACAACCACAAATAAGGCAGAAACAAAACCGGAAGAAAAGAAGGAAATTAAACCTGTGGTAGATACCCGGGCGATATACAAGGGTAAAAAAACAGATTCAAATAGTAATGCAGGTGAAGGAGTGAAAAGTGGTACAGGCAACCAGGGTAGTTTAACAGGCTCGGAAAATGCTACCGATCATACACTCGGGATGGGTGGAGAGGGTGTTTCAGCTGACCTTGCAGGACGAAATGTATTATCATTACCCAAACCCGATATTGATTCACAGAAAGAAGGCAAGGTGGTTGTTGAAATAAGGGTTGATCGCTCCGGTAAAGTAGTTCGTGCTACACCAGGAGTAAAAGGTTCTACTACATTAGACAGTTTCCTGCTTGGTGTGGCGAAAAAATATGCATTAGCTAGCAAATTTGATAACAAACCTGATGCTCCTTTTTATCAAACAGGGAAAATTACTTATATTTTTAGATTAAAGTAATTGTCTTTTTCTTTATCAACAGCAGGTAGAATTACTGGTACATTTAACATCCTAATTTAATCTTATCCTTCAGATTACTGAAGAATCCGGTTTATGACTTTTTAGCTGGATGCACACTATACATCATGAAAAGTACAATTGAATGGAAAACGACCCTTTTGTGGGTAACGGTATTCAGTATTGCGATGGGATATCTCGAAAGTGCAGTAGTCATTTACCTGAGAGAGATATACTATCCCGGTGGTTTTGATTTTCCTCTAGGACCTTTAAACGGTGAAATTGTTATGGCAGAGATCGGCAGGGAATTGGCAACTCTTGTTATGCTGCTTTCGTTAGGTATACTGGCTGGTAAGAACCGTGCACAAAGGTTCGCTTACTTTATATATAGTTTTGCAATATGGGATATTTTTTACTATATCTTTCTGAAGATATTGATAGGCTGGCCGGATTCATTGATGACGTGGGACGTGCTTTTTATGCTTCCCCTGATCTGGGTTGGACCAGTCATTTCTCCGCTGATTGTATCTGCTACTATGATAGTGCTGGCTTTCATAATATTGATCATTAAAAGCAGTGGTTTACCCCTGGTTATTAACAGGTACACCTGGAGTTTTTTTATTATCGGATCGTTGATTCTGATCCTTTCTTTTGTATGGGATTATTCGGCATATATACTTGAAAACATCACTATAAAAGAACTATTTACTGCTTCAGATCATAAAGACCTGGGCGAGATAGCTAATGGTTTCAAACCCAAAAAATTCAATTGGACTTTATTTGTAATAGCTGAATTAACGATTTCGGCCGGTATCTTTCTCATCTTAGTCTCAAGGAACAAAAAGAAATAATATATGTACATTTGGAGCTCTCGGTAACTCCGTTGTATATGGAATGGTACATGTATTTTGCGGTTGTGGGTATCGGTCTCCTTGCCGGTTTTGTAAATACTCTTGCCGGCGGTGGCTCGGCCCTCTCTGTTCCAATGCTTATTTTTCTTGGTCTGCCTGCCAACGTAGCCAATGGTACAAACCGTATTGCCATTCTATTACAAAATGCTGTGGGTACAGCAAGCTTTGCCAAAGAAAGGGTGCTTGATCTGAAAGTGGGATTGCGGCTGGGTTTAATCTCGGTAATTGGAGCCATTTTAGGAGCTGCCATAGCAGTTAATCTTAACGAATTTATTATGCGTCGCACAATAGGAGTAGTGTTGATACTGATTCTGATACTTGTGGTATTTAAACCTGACTTTTGGATTAAATCAAGAGTTGGGGGGCATAAAGGCCGTCATCAATTTCTGAGTTACACTGTCTTTTTTCTGGCAGGTATTTATGGAGGGTTCATTCAAATCGGAACAGGCTTTTTCTTATTAACAGGGCTGGTACTTTTTGAAGGGCTTAATCTTGTAAAGGCTAATGCTATAAAAGTATTTATAATACTTCTCTATACGCCGCTGGCCCTTCTGGTTTTCATTTTAAATGATCAGGTAGATTACAAATTGGGCTTGGTTCTGGCTATTGGCAATATGGCGGGAGCATGGATAGGGTCAAAAGTGGCAGTGAAACGGGGCCCAAAATTTATCCGATGGGTATTGATCGTTGCTCTTGCCGGATCCTCAATTAAACTTTTTGGTATCATTTAGTAGCCGGTTAAGTAAAGGCACCGTCACCATCCCCTTCACGAAAACCAATCAGCTCATCTTTCCATTCACTGATGATTTTCCTTGAAGTAATAAATCCATATACAGATTTGCGTACATACAAAAAAGATCTCCTTAATGAGCGAATATGCTTAACAAGCTCAGGATGGTGAGTAACAAGAGTGGGTATTTTATGCTTTCTGAGAAATTCAATTAAGAAAATTGCAATATCGTCAATAACAGAACTGTCAGCGTAGAGATAGGGAGTTTTCAACTCACCTTTGTGCCTGGTAAGTATCATAAAACCAACAATATGTCCTGCGTTGTCATCAACCCTGATAAACCATTGTTTGAAATCTTTACTGTATTGTGAAAAGTAATATTTGGAATGGTCTGAGTCTGCCCTTTTTGAATTCGATACCCAGGGATAATCCATCATCCATTGAAAATCAGGTGCCGAGCGTTTAAACAGGGATTCTCCACTGAAAGAGGTCAGTATTTTATCAAGCGGCTGATCAATCTTACTCAGAAACAAATAATTATTGGAAGAATCATTCTTTGAAGATGTGAGCGACCGATAGATCGTACCAAACAAATTAAAAATTGTGTCCACTGCGCTTAAGATAAGTTTAAACCAGATAATTTTCGGGTATTTCCTTGTGAGAATACGGCAAAGGTCAAAGCGATAGTAGGCTCTGACTCCTTCCATCACACTACACTCAACATATTTTTCGGTTTTTATGAATGCTGCTTTGGAAACAGGAATATAGTTTGTGATAAAGATGTTGCCACTGTAAAAATTATAAGCCTGATCCAGCAGACGCAATGCAATACGATTTCTTCTGTACTCAGGTACCACCCACATGCAGGATATCCAAAACACCTTTAATTCTTTGCTGTTTATATATATTTTGTCAGATAATGTTCCTAAATAACCTATTAATTCTTTTGCATCATAAGCAAGAAAAAGAGCTACATCATCCTTGTCAGCTCGCGGATTGTGAGCGTGTGAAATTGCTCTGATTATACTGATGGGGTAGAAACTTTGTGAAAAATATTCTTCCGATTGAATATATTGTTCCAATTCTCCAACAGTAATATGTTTAATTTCAAAATCCACTGAATTTTCTGTTTATGATTTACCTGTAGTTATTTACTACGTTTTATCTGACCTTTACCCAGCAACTTTAGGAACTGATAATACAAGTATTCCTTCTTTATGTATCCTTTAAGGGATTCATGATATTCTTCAACCGGTATTCTTTGCAAATTAAATGGTACTGCATCCTGCTTTATCCCTGCGCAACCAAAAGTAAGATCGATATTGTATTCACGGTGCACTGCCTCAAAAAAATTTAACGATATACCGTAATCTGTGAAAGGAAAGGCAAAAACTTTATAAGCTAAGTCAAAAGTTGTTGTTATATGTTGTACACTGTCACCGGTTTGTTTTATTTGTTCCTTTTCATCAATAAACCTGTATTCAGGATGATCGGTACTGTGTGCGCCAAATGTAAATCCTTTCTTTAGTAATGATGTTATTTGTTTTTCTTCCAGGTAGGGTTTGTATTTGCGCAGGTAAAGGTTAAAATCAATTTCCAGCTTTTTTGCCAGCTCATCTAACAAATGCTTCTTATCATAGCCAATTTCCAGAAGGATTTTGCGATAATATTTATTTTCTAAATTATTTACTTTTATCCACTGGTGAAATTTTTTCCATGCTTCTGACCCGGCTTCTGCATTATGAAGCTGATCAATTAGTATACTGGCTTTGAAACGAAAGAACATCTTTTTATTGTCAATAAAATCGGAATTTAAAAAGCATGTTGCAGGAATACCCTTTTTTAACAATATAGGTGCGACAACTGTATCAAACTCAGCTAGTCCATCATCAAAAGTGAGGTGGAAAACAGGGTTGTTGATTGCCTTTTTATTTTGAAGAATATCCAGAAGTTGAACCAGGTCAACGGGTTTGAAATATTTCAGGAGCATATCCATATCTCCAACAAACCTCCTGGTATCTCTGATATCATACAGATAGGATAAATGCATTGGTTGACTGTTGCTTACAGCATGATACAAAGGAACCATTATTTTACAAGCTGACAATCTTTCCAATAATCTGAATGGCACTAAAAAGTTAAAGGGAGCAACAAGTTTGAAGAATATTTTTTTTGAAGTCGTCATATTTTCAGAGCATAATACTTACTTTTTTATGATCCAAACGATAAGAATTTCGCAAGTAATGGTGAGTATAGGATCTCATAATAGCTTTCTCTCTGTGCACCAAATCCTTTAAAGAAATAAGCGATACTCTCTACATCCGATCCTCCAAAATCGAGAAAAACATCACGGTTTGAAAAGTTTTCGATCATATTATCAATCAGTAGAAAAAGAGCTCTTGCTTTTTTACCTTTCCCGGATGCTACCATTGTCATAAAGATATGCTTATTGACCAGAAGACAGCATGACGATGCCAACAATTCTTTACCCGAATAAGCACCAAAACATTCTAACTCTCCATATTTTGCTCCTCTGGCAAGTATAGTATTCAGTACATCAAAATGTTTTTTTCGGATTCCCAGCAACTGGTGGTATTCGTTTTGGAGAAAACTAATGCTTTCCTCTTTTGGACAGGATGTAACCATTACTTCACGGTTAATTGCTTTTCTAATATTTTTGGCATTGCTTTTTGAATACTCTCTTTTGAGCTCCTGGGAACTTTTTTTCAGGTATAGAATGTAATTAGTACGTGTCTTAAAGGTAAAATTTGAATCAGTCAGAGGTTCATTGTTTGATATGCTGATCTTTACGCATAGAAACTTTCGGGGAATATGCTTCAGAAATGAATGGATAAAAGTCTCAGGTTGTAAAGTAAAAATGCCTAATTGCTGACAAAAAACAGGCTGTATAAGGTAAAATAAACCATACCTTCTTTTCCATGTCAAAGGCATCACGGCCTGATAATCATCAAGCACCAAAGCATGCCAGTTTGGACTGACAATATCCAGGTACCATGAGAATCCAAAAGACCTGCTGATATTTGATTTCTCTATACAATCATCCCATTTTTTCTTATTTATTGCACTGTGTTTAAGATACCTGATCATTGTATGAATTTATTTCAATCATTCGTTTGAATACCTTTTGCCATCCTTGCCATTCTTCAAAATCATTAAGACTTGTATTGTGCCATAGGCTTACAAAGAGACCACCGATATTTTTAATAGATTTTGAATAATACTCAAATTCTTTAATGGCCTGTTCGGTGGAATAATTAAGATAAGATAATAATGTTCTGTCCATTATATGAAAAGGCACAACCCTGAGTGATGTCTGCTTTTCTTCATAGAGATCATAGAAGTAAAAAGGGCGGGCTATCCCTGCTCTGAATCCGGTATGCGTGCTATATCCCATGGAATAATCCTCTTTGATCCCCAGCCTTAGAAGATTGCGATAAGTATCCGGCAGACTCAGCTTCAGATAATGTTGTCTGCTGATTTCGATCTTGTGATCTAAAGTTTTTTCGAGCTGCCGGTATTCTTTACAAAGGATATCAAATGACTGGTTTGAAGTGAAAGAAGGATGAATGCCAACTGTGTTTTTTTTATCTATATCCTTTATGAGCTTTTGGAATGACTTATTTCTGATAGATACATTTTTATCAAATTTATCTCTACGCCTGCAGAGAACAAAGTACCTGATCTTTTCCTTTAATTGTTTTTGTATAGTATTCAGGTATGAGTAGGAATCACCAGGATCAGGATTTCGGTTTGTATATACCTGAAAGCGAAAGGTAAGCCTCTTGAAATTAAACAACAGAATATCCTTTAACAGACTGCCCAGAATAAAGATAATTCTTTTGTGTTTGTATACCCATGCGTGATCAATGTCTATAGTGAGAAGAAATTTATAGTTACCAGGATTAATATTTTTGCTTTTGGTTTTCACTCCGAGGATTTTTACTAATTCAAGACACCATAGATCTACAATCGGGATATTAAGGAATTTTCCTCTGTATGCAATGCTCTGATCTGCTTCAAATCGTCCAAATTTATCCGGATTAAAGAGCAAATATTCTTCGTATCGGGAAACGAGATAGAAGACTGCTGAAAATAAATCAAATGGCAAATCCTGATTGTCCTGCATAAAAAAAGCCGGAAGGTTTTTCCACTCTCCCAGTTTTATTTTCTGATTGACAAGCTTAGTTTCTTTCAATAAACCATATGGCTTAATTTGCAGAACATTTTTTATCCTTGTTTTTGAATAATTGATTTTGATCACAGATGAGGCCTGGAATTCATCCGGGTCAGTTGTGATATTGTATGCAATACCAAGTATATCAGAAAAAATAAGATGAAAAGTATACTTGATTCTTTGAGATATCTCTTTGCAGTAGATTAATACCATATTTTTATATCGAATACGTACTAAGAGTTTTCCTCAGGATGATCCTGACAAGTACAAAAATATATGAATTTAATTTTCTTGATCTATGCAGTTTCATTTTTCTTTGGAACGATAAAATAAATGGACTATTAAAACACAAACTCAGTTATCTTATAAATCCAGTTCAACCATTGTAATACCGGCACCACCTCTGTCGGCATGCTCATCTTTGATCGATCTGACAACTTCAATCGTATTCAGATAATCTCTGATTAGTTGTCTTAATATACCATCCCCTTTGCCATGTAAAATCTTTACCTGATGAACGGCGACAACCAGGGCATCGTCGATAAAGTTCTGAACTTGTAAAAGTGCCTCATCTCCTCTCATGCCACGTATATCTATTTCCGGTTTGAAGTTGAGTTTTCGTTGTTTGAAATTGCTCGTATAACTCTTCCTTGCCTCTTTCTTTCTATCAACCCTATCACCTTTTACCAATTCAACCCTGGAATGCTCTACCGTAGTCATCATGCTTCCAAAAGCAACCAGGTATGTTTTTTCATTTACTTCAATTACTTCGCCTGTGCTCTCCAATCCTTTTATTCTGATCTGATCTCCTTTTTTGATTGTTGATTCACGGATTTCCTTCTTTTTATTCTTGTTCACTGAAGATATTTCTAACTCAGCACTATGTTTTACCAAACGTTTGCCTGCATTCCGGAGTTCCTGAAGTTTTTTCCCGAGTTGATCTGGAGCATTATTATTATCTGCAATTTGCTTTTTGTATTTTTCTAATTCTTCCCGTGCTTTACGGGTTTTGTCTTTATGTGCGTTACTTTCTTTTATTTCTCTAATGGTTCGTTCAATTTGTTTATTAGCTTCCTTTAAAACATCTTTTGCTTCGTTTTGTGCCTCTGCCAATATCTTTTTTCTTTCTTTTTGGATTTTTTCAAGCTCACCACTATAATTTTCATAGAGATAATCAAGTGTTTTTTCTACTTTTCGGATACGTTGTCTTTTATCACCCCAGTATTTTTTATCGCGAATGATCTCCCTGAGGTGTTTCTCAAAATTAATATGGTCTTTACCTGTTTTTTCAGATGCCTTTTTAAGGATTTTTTCAGGCATACCTATATTTCGTGCAATGTCAATGGCAAATGAACTGCCTGGTTTACCAATTGAAAGCCTAAAGAGAGGCTTTATTTTCTGCGTATCGAAAAGCATGGCTCCATTGATGATACCAGCTGATTCTGATGCAAAGTATTTAAGATTTGCATAATGTGTTGTGATGACTCCATAGCTTCCTGTCTCTTTCAATTCTTCCAGTATGGCTTCAGCAATTGCTCCTCCCAGAGTTGGTTCAGTACCAGTGCCAAATTCATCTATCAGGATAAGCGTTTGGCTATCTGTTTTTTTTACAAAGTATTTCATATTAAGGAGATGGCTGCTATAGGTACTCAGATCATTCTCCAGCGATTGTTCGTCACCAATATCTATGAATATATTTTTAAACAGACATACTTCAGCATTTTCCGACATTGGAACCAATAATCCACATTGCAGCATGTATTGCAATAAACCCACTGTTTTCAGGCAAACTGATTTTCCTCCTGCATTCGGACCTGAAATCAGAATTATCCGGTCTTTTTCGTTTAATTGAATATCTAGCGGAACAACTTCTTTTCCTTCTGCTTTATGCGAGAGATAGAGAAGGGGATGAATTGCGTTTTTCCATTTAAAATTGGCGGTTGTATTTAAAATAGGTCGTACAGCTTTTATTTTCAGTGCGAGTTTTGCCTTAGCTCCAAGAAAGTCAATCACACCAAGTGATTGGTATGAATCAAGCAATTTATCGATATAAGGCCTGATGTCGTTAGCAAAGTGAATAAGTATTTTTATAATCTCTCTTCTTTCGGCATATGTCAGTTCACGAAGTTCATTGTTCAGTTCCACAATAGCACCGGGTTCGACAAAAACAGTCTTTCCTGAAGCAGATTCATCATGTACCAGTCCTCCAAGTTTTCGCTTATTGCTTGCAAGAAGCGGTATAACAGGTCTTCCCTCCCGAATTGTGATTTCGGTACCCATTTCAACAATCCCTTCTTTCTGAGCCGATTTCAATATACTCTGTAAACGACGTGTTACAGAGGCTTGCTTTTGTTTCTTCTGATCCCGGAGCAGTTTAAGTTCTGAAGATGCGTTGTCTTTAATTTCCCCTTGTTTATCCAATATATTCTCAAGCTGTTTACCAACAAAAGGAAAAGAGTTCAATCCTGAGAATTCAGCACACAGCATCTTGTATTTTTCCCTGATCTCTTCAGAATGGAAAAAATGCTCCAGGCTTTTTATTGTGTGAATCGATTTCCTTAAATCGTTTAACTCACTCGTTTCCGGATGCGTTCCCTCTACTTTCATTTTCTCCAGAGATGCACTCATATCAATATAATTCTCCTGAGGAAAATTTTCTTCGAAAAGCAAAACCTTCCTGAGTTCATCCGTCAGGTTCAGTTCATGACACACCTTTTCATAAGACTCTTCAAAAGACATGGATTCTGCCCGATCTCTTCCCAGCACGCACATACAATAATCGGAGATCATCTGTCTGATGCGATCAAAACCAATTTTGTTCTCAAAGGAAGAGGGAAAGATCATATAGGTGATATTTAGCCTTAAAATTAATATGTTTTCGCATCTAATTAGAAAAACTTTTTTGTTACCTCTTCAAATGACAAAAATTTTGGTTGTATGATCGAAGATATTTTCGAACCGGAGGAATCAGACCTGAAGGATAGCACTTATTAACGCTATATCCACCCCCTGAGCTTATAATAGACTATGGCGCAGTATTCCCTTAAAACAATTATTTCATACTTCAAATAATTCCACATGTTGTAGCGCAAATTCAACTTGCGGGTTTCTGTTTTTAACTGATCTTTTGTAATATTCTTTCTCAGAAGCATTTCTTCATCAATTGCCTGTTCAAACGAAGGTCTCCCACCTACATACTTGAAACCTGCTTTGCGAAATGTGGCCACCGATCGAAACATATGATCGGGAGAAGTAACAATTCTGATGGCTATACTATCCACTGAAAAGTCCCCGAGCATATCAATTATTTTTAATGCCTGCGTGCGCGTATTGTGACCAGATTTTTCAAATAACAATCGGGTACTGTCAATTCCGCGAATAATAAGCTCATGAGCCATTAATAATTCGGGTGATTCTTCATGTCTTGAAGTATCACATGGAATAGCTATTATAATTTTGCTTTCAGGATATTGTCCTGCTATTTCAGCAGTATAATAACAACGGATGAGGCCATCAGGACTAGGCATACCTCCTCCTCCCATCAGAACAATCAAATTGGGATCTTTAGTCAATTCGGCATTGTGCGTTCCCAGCCAGTAATAAGCCCAGAAAGGATAGTCGGTGAAGCTTAACAATATGGCAAGAAGCAGTACAACACCCAGGGCAATTAATACTATTCTGAAAACCGATAAGATCTTCCTGCTAACAACATATAAATTTTTTAGGATGAACATAGGGCTGAAGTATTGGTCTACCTGAAACTTTTACAATGACAAAATACAAAAAACTTTTGAAACACAGGCTTATAAAACTTCTCCAATAGCCAGCTATGGTCGCTGAGTGATTGTACTGCAGAAAACAAAATTGAAACCAGTGTGTTAGTTTTTATTTGTCGCTACAGGTACGGGTATTGCGCCTTTTCACAGCATAGCCGGATCGTATCCTGATCTCAATTACAAGATCCTTCATGGAGTTCGCTATTCCAAAGAAGCTTATGAGAAGTCGTTTTACCCGAAAGAGAAGTATGTACTCTGTTCATCGCGGGATGCAGTTGGAGATTTCAATGGCAGGGTTACTGATTATTTGTCTGACCATGAAATAGATTCCGATACTTTGGTATATCTTTGCGGCAGTTGTGAAATGATATATGAAGTCTATGATCTACTTACATCGGGGGGATTAGATTCTGATCAAATAAGAACCGAAGTTTATTTCTAATGAGTATTCATCCGGTTGAGTTGTTGAATTAAAATTTATTGGCAGAGGAATGAAATTTCACTTGGTTACATTAGGTTGTCAGATGAATAAGTCGGATAGAGAAAGGGTAGCAACTATTATTGAAAAGATGGGTTACCGCTGGACTGACAAGGAAGAGACTGCAGATTTGCTGGGTGTTATTGCTTGTTCTGTACGACAAAAGGCTATCGACAAGGTTTACACGAAAATTCATCAATGGAATACATGGAAGAACAAAAAAAACCTCGTGACTTTTATCACTGGTTGTTTGTTGCCTGCTGATCGTGAAAAGTTTCTCAAGACCTTTGATATCATTTTTCAGATCAGTGAGTTGCTGCAATTTCCGGAAATGCTTCATCAATACGGTATTGTAACTCCATTTTCCATTAGAAAGGATGAAAATTTCATTCTAAAAGAAGAGCATGCGAATCTTCATGCCGATTTTCAAACTTTTGTATTCGATAAAAACAATAAAACAATTGCAGGACAACCGGTACTCATGAATAAACCCGAGACAAGAATTTCAGAGTTTTGGGATATTGAACCTCATTATCAATCCGGTTTTGAAGCATTCATTCCAATTCAGAACGGATGTGATAAGTTTTGTACTTTTTGTGCAGTACCCTATACACGTGGCAGGGAAATATCGCGGCCGAGTAATGAAATACTCGATGAACTAAGGAAATTGATAGAGAAAGGATACAAATCAATTACCCTGCTCGGACAGAATGTAAATTCCTATGGACTGGATAAAAAGGGTAATGAAAAAACCTTTGCTAAGTTGCTCAGAGACATTGGTGAGTATGGTAAAAAGTCAGAGAAGGATTTCTGGGTGTATTTCACTTCTCCTCATCCGCGCGATATGAATGACGAAGTACTCAAAGTAATGAGCGAATATGAATGTCTGGCAAATCAAATTCACCTTCCTCTTCAATCGGGTGATGATAAAGTCCTTATCAAAATGAACAGGGGTCATACTATAAAAGATTTTTACCGGATAATTGAATCGGTAAAAAAATATCTCCCTTCGGCTACATTGTTCACTGACATTATTGTTGGTTTCACAGGAGAAACTGAAGAGCAGTTTATAAATACTTACAGTGTCATGGAAAAAATCCGTTTCAACATGGCTTATGTGGCCAGATACTCACCACGGCCCGGGGCTGCCAGTTCACGATGGGACGATGATGTTTCCCATACCATCAAAAGTAAACGTTTACACTTGCTCAGTGATCTGTTACAACAGCATTCCCGCGAGCACAACAAGGAAATGATAAATAAAAACTATAAGGTACTTGTTACAGGGAAAGATCGTAAAAAAGGATATTTATCAGGACTTACCGAAGGAAGAATAATCGTACGGTTTGCTTCAGAAAATGTGAAACTGATTGGTAACTTTGTGGATGTATGCATCAGATCGGCAGCCGGTTTTGCAACGGAAGGAACATTGCATAAAGTATACAATGAGGAACTGGCAGAGGCATGAAACACACATCGTGTGATTTATTATCGAACAACAAAAGAACTATGATTAAACTAAGTGGCACAATATCAATCTATTAGCCAGTATTAAAACAAGTGAAAAAGAAAGTAGCATTCAAAACTTTAGGGTGCAGACTCAACCAGTTTGAAACCGATTCAATTGTAACAGATTTTTACAATGCAGGTTATGATGTAGTAGAGTTTGGTAAAAAAGCAGACGTATATGTGATAAATACCTGCACGGTTACAAATCAGGGCGACAGGAAATCGAAATATGCGATCAACCAGGCTGTACGTGCTTCCGGTGATGATTCGGTTGTTGTTGTTGCCGGATGTATGGTTACAAGCCAGAAGGATTATCTGGAAAACAGGGATGATATTACTTATGTGATAGACAATAGAAGCAAGAGTTCTGTTTTTCCTCTTGTTGATGCTCATTTT
>DAOUOU010000147.1 GCA_030626465.1 Bacteroidales bacterium | reverse complement strand
AACAAGGGATGAAAGGGCTCGCGGGGCTGAAAATCAATAGGACCGTTTTTTGCCTGTACCAGTACATTTTCCATAAACTTTCCATCCAATGGTATGAATTCATTATATGCTTGCTTTGCTCTATCTTCAGGTTCTTCGTTGGAGTATACAAAAGCACGCCACATAACAATGCCTCCATGAGGTCCAACAGCATCGGCCAGTAAATTCGCTCCCTCAGCATGAGAACGGCCATAATTTTGCGGACCGGGTTGACCTTCCGAATTTGCCTTTACCAGGAAACCTCCAAAATCAGGTATGAGACCATAGATCTCATCGACTTTCTCTTTCCACCATTCGATCACTTCCTCATCGAGAGGATCAGCAGTTTTCAGACCTCCGATTTCAACAGGGGCACTAAATCTGGCAGTCAGGTAAACTTTTATTCCATAGGGCCGAAAGACATTTGCCAGAGCAGCAACTTTTTCAAGGTATTCGGTAGTTAGTACCAGCGCATTTGCATTTACATTGGTTATAGCTGTACCATTTATTCCTATGGAAGCATTTGCACGGGCATAATCTTTATACCGGGGATCAATATAATCGGGCAATTTATTCCAATTCCAGAGTGAAAATCCCGCATATCCTCTTTCAACTTTTCTATCCAGATTATCCCAGTGGTTCAATAAACGGTGTTGTATTTTTGGAGTGCTGACAATAGAAATTTTCTCTATTGATTGATGTGTCTGGAGCATTTGTAAAAAATGATAAGAGGCATACAACAGTCCAATGTCCGAATTAGCAGCAATTATTATTGCTTTCTTATTACTCAGCTGTGTGGTGAAAATCAAAAATCCTTCATTACCTAACTGCTCTAACTTATCTTCAATATTCAAAGATGCAATTTCAGAGGAGTTTTCTGGTGTACCTAGTACTAGCAAACCTTCTTTATCTGTTTGTTCTGCAAAAATAATTTCCTTGCCTAATAATCCTCTTAATCCAATTTCAAGCTCTTCTTTTATAGCGGAGATTGTAGTTGAATTTCCATTGAGGATTACCTGATTTATAGAGGATGCGTATTTATCAAGAATATCTTCATCTTCAATCATATCATATCTCAACCAAAGTCTATAACCATCTTCTCCATAATTGATGTTGCAGTTAACAAGCAATAGAAAACCTATGCCAAGCAGGAAACTAATTGATTTGTCTTTCATGTTTAAAGTAATTAAAAGATGTTTTATGAATACAGTTTTTCTAAACAACTAATTTATTAATATTAATAATGAATATAAATGGTCCAGATTATTAAAATAAATCAACTTTTTAATAATTAACTATAAATAATAGTTTTAAATGCATCTTTAGAGTATGAATGTTTGATATGACTATTGTCGTTGTTAGTATTTTTTACATAGCAACCTTAATCTATATTATTGTGTAGAATGTTCTATTAGTGTTTTTAAATTTATCTGAATCATTCGAAAACTTAGCCATACTATTGAAGCTTTCCAAATAACATGTTTATATATTCATCAAAATGTGTTATCTTAAAATGTGAAGAAAATAGTAACTTGGAGACAAGAAATAGTTATGGAGATGCTTTTTAAACTAATAATCTAAAATTTTATGAAAAAAAAGTCTTATAAAAACCGTCGATTATTGTATCGGCATTATCGTAAGTTTTACAACTTACGCGATCGCATAAACAGGTTGATGAACTCCGGTGAGTTTTATGACTTGGCACGGGATGTTCAAAACCGTTTGATGCGACGACTAAAAATTCTATACAACCGGTTAGTCCGGTTAATGGGCAAACAAAAGCTAAAATGGGCAACTGCTGCCATGGCTCTTATTTTAAGTGCATCCGTGGCTTCAGCAGGCTATAACGATCCGGTAGATATTACCGGGTTTACCCTCGGAGAATCTGACAATCCTGCCTTTGTTGATCTTGATGATGATGGTGATCTTGATCTCGTTGTTGGGGAAGGTTTGGGCGACATACGTTATTTTCGAAATGATGATGGAGTATATACTGAACAGTTAGGATTAAGTAATCCATTTGATGCTATTTCTATTAGTTACGCGTCCCCGGCATTTGTTGATGTTGATGATGATGGAGACCCGGATTTATTGGTAGGGGAGAATACGGGAGAGGTATTTTATTTTAAAAATGATGGAGGAACTTTTAATGCAGTTGTGGGTCCATCAAATCCATTTGATGGTATTGATGTAGGTGATATTGCTAATCCGGTATTTGCTGATATCGATGCTGATTCTGATCCGGATTTAATCATAGGAGCACAAACTGGCGATCTGAAATATTTCCAGAACAATGGAGGGACCTTTACTGAGTTGACCGGGGTTGATAACCCATTTGATGGTATTAGTGTCGGAATAAGATCTTTTCCATTTTTTGCTGACTTCGATGGCGATGGTGACCTGGATATATTTATTGGAGAGAAATATGGAACAATATCATATTTCCAGAACAATGGTGGTACTTTTACTGAATTAACCGGTGGTAATAATCCGGCTGATGGTATTGGTCTGGAATTTTTATCAGCACCAACTCTTGTTGATATGGATGACGATGGAGACCTCGATCTTGTTGCAGGTAATTATGAAGCATCTATTCTCAATTATTTTCGCAATGAAGAAGGTACACTGGTTGAAAAAAGAGGAACCGGTAATCCCTTTGAAGGATTGATTGTGGGCGATGCAGCTTCACTCACCTTCGGTGATTATGATCAAGATGGCGATCAGGAACTAGCGGTTGGAGACTTTAGCGGTAATGTGTATTTTTTTGAAAACGATGGTGAATTCTTAGTTCCGGTGGAAGGTGTTGATAATCCTTTTGATGGCTTAACTTTTCAAAATGTATGTACACCAGTGTTAGCTGATATTGATGGAGAAGGAGATCTGGATTTATTAGCGGGTAATGCTATGGGGACAATACAATATTTTGTTAATGATGCGGGAGATTATGTTGAATTAACGGGTGCTGGTAATCCTTTTGACGGAATTGATATTGGTGTCTATAGTGCCCCGGCTGTTTGTGATTTTGATGACGATGGTGACCTGGACTTGTTCATTGGAACAAACGCAGGAACTATAGTATACTATAAAAATGTAACCGGAGTTTATGTTGGACAGACAGGAGTTGACAATCCATTTGACGGAATTGATTTCGGGAGCTATATCAGACCTCTTTTTAAAGATGTTGATGGTGATGGCGATCTCGATTTAGTTATTGAAGATGATACTTCTAATTCTATCTTGTATTACGAAAACGTTGAAGGCGTTTATACAGAACGAACCGGATTTGAAAATCCTTTTGATGGCTTTGGATTAAATGTTCCTTCTGTTGCTTTCTACGATTTTGATAAGGATGGCGATGATGACTTATACATTGGGGAATTTTCCGGAGATGTTTATCTCGCAGAATATATACCTCCGGGTGTTGAAATTAACACCGGTTCGGGACTTACCACATCTGAAGAAGGAGGTACATCTATTTTCACTGTTGTGCTCGAAAGCCAACCCAAGGCAGATGTAGAAATTGACCTCGAAAGTACCGACACAGGAGAGGGAACAGTCGATCCTTCATCACTCACTTTTACTAATGCAAATTGGGATACACCCCAGGTTGTAACAGTGACAGGTGTTGATGATACAGAAGTCGATGGTGATCAGACTTATGATATTAACTTTACGATTATATCTGCTGATCCTGAGTATGATGGAATGACTATACCAAGTGCCGGTGTTACAAATACCGATGATGATGACCCAAGTGCATTATCCGCTCATACACTCGAGCCTATCAATATTTATGTGACGGATAAAGTTATTGTACTTGATGCCGGGGATTTGGTAATTGATCAGGTTGAGGTATTTAATATTTCAGGAAGCATGATTGCTTCTGAAATTGTTGGCACTTCAGGAAGATATGAATTACCAGTATCCGATGCTAATACAGGAATTTACTTTGTGAGAGTTTATAGTAATTCAAATGTTAACATCACCAAAATATTAATAAAATAAAATGGATAAATATTTTGCGAGTGTAACAGAGTAAATGTTCGTATTTTCGTGTTTTGGGTTAGGTTGATTTTGCTTTTCTAACGAATGACAAACTAACTCAGATTAAACAAGGGGCTGCCAATTCTGGCAGCCCCTTGTTTAATCTTTTCCCTGTAACTTTAACTTCAACAAATTTGCTAACATGTTTGCCAGCGATATGTTGGGCGATTTTCATTACCGGTGTATTGTTTGAATTGATTATCCAGGTAGCACAGGGAATGTTAAGTTTATGTTGTTCACCAAATGATTTATGTAAGAGATTTATGGCGTATCCGAATTTACGAAAAGGAGGAAGTACAAAAAGATTATTGTACTCAATTGTATCAGGCTTATGACTGTATACAATATTCCAGCCAACTAATGTTTCTTTAGACCTTAATCCAAAACTTACCGGATAAAATATTTTATCATCATGTTGGTAAGGATTAAATTCATTGGGGATCTGTCCCTTCTGTCTAAGATCATTTATGAAATTTCTATCATTATCAGTCAGGTGTCCCCAATTAAAAAAGGTAAAATCGGAAGGTAATTTTAAATCTGGCCAAGGTACTACTGTGTATTTTTCAATAGAAATTTCTGATATGATCCTGACTATTTTAGGTTTCTCCCACGAACAGGCTTTGAGTAGTTTTTCGATGATATGAATACTGTTCCAGTCACTCCTATATCTCGACTGGACAGCCTTTACACTTTGTTTTTTCAGTATGTCTTCAAGTATGGAAAGAAGTTGTGTGCCAATTCCCTTATTGCGTTCTTCCGGAATTACGTAGAATGAGAATATTTCAGAAAGACCAGCTCTGTTAATATCCGCCAAAATAACTCCAATTACTTTATTTTTTTTTATTGCCCAAACTCCTGTATAAGGTTCATGTATACGCATCGAACTCACTTTTTTACTTATTGGAGGAAAGGTCAGATGCTCAATTTTTTGGATAACATGTTTAAACGTTAAATTTGTTGCACTTTGAAAGGTGGGTTCCATTGGTTTGCGTTTAGTACATTATAAAAATAATAAAATAATGGATTGCACAGTTTGTTGTACAAATACAATACTGTTTAGAACAAGGAAAAAAATTAATCTTTGTTCTGGCTAAAATAAATTATACTTGCAGCTATAATAAAGACAAACTATGAAAAAACCCCTGTCTCCATTTACACTCACTTACACACCCAATATTTCAGAAATTCTTTATGATCTGGGATGTTCTGTTGCAGTATCTACTTATCAGGCCGGGAAAGTAATCCTGTTAAGTGCGATTAACCGTGATAAAATGATACAACTCCCACGCACATTTGATAACCCAATGGGTATTGCATTATCAGATACAAAAATGGCAGTTGCCTGCCGGAACGATCTGATCTTGCTTAAGAATTTTCCTCAATTATCAAAAAATTATCCTTCCAAACCAGAAACATACGACGCTTTTTTTATTCCCCAATGTAAGTATTATACTGGCACTCTTGATCTGCATGATATGAATTTCGTTAATAAAAAACTCATTGCTGTCAACACCTTGTTCTCATGTCTTTCGGAGATTGATGAAGAATATAGTTTTACTCCAATTTGGGAACCAGAATTTATTACTGATCTGGCTCCAGAGGATAGGTGCCATCTGAATGGTATAGCCTTAAAAGACGGTCAAATCGAATACGTTACTGCTTTGGGTGATACTGATACGAAACAGGGCTGGAGAGAGAATAAAACTGCAGGTGGCGTTATTATTCATGTACCTGATAATAAAATCATTGCAAAGGGTTTATCTATGCCTCATTCTCCAAGAATATATAATAATAAGCTATACTTCCTAAACTCAGCTCAGGGTGAGTTATGCATTTGTAATCCGGAGGATGGAAGCGTTGAAACCATAGCAAAACTGGGCGGATTTGCAAGAGGTATGGCAAAATATAGTGATTTTCTATTCATTGGGATCTCCAAATTAAGGCATACAACCGCTGTGTTTAAGGATTTACCCATTGCCAAAACTTCATTTGCAGGTATTGTAGTTTTTTATTTGCCTTACAATAAAGTAATCGGCCAGATTAGATACGAGAGCAGTGTTGATGAAATATATGATATAAAAATACTGCCGAGTTTTCGCCGACCAGGAATATTAAACACTGAAAAGGAGGAAATTAATCTTGCAATTGTTACACCAAATACAACTTATTGGGCAGTGAGCGAGCCTGATAAAAAGTAAAAAGGGGTGTTAGATTTCTTATCTCTTGTATTTAGATTGGTTAATTTATTTTTGATTTTTAAAACCTGAATGCCAATCCTACTTTATAAGCTGCACCTCCTGTATTCAATTTTTCATACTTTTGTTCCCGGTTTACATCCTGATTTTCCAGATGCCAGTCGCTCGAAGCGTGATTAAATTTTATTTCGGCATTTAGCAGCAGATCACCATAGATTTCCATGTACATCCCTAAAGAATGATAAAAACCCATAGCAAAAGAGCTGCCTTTGTACCAGTCGCGACCTGTATTTTCAATCTCATGCAATGCATTCATGGTTCCGTAATACCCTCCAATGCCAACTGAGTAATAGGGTACTACTTTTTCATTTTTAGATACATATCGATACACTACTCCAAACTCTATCGGAAAAATATTCAGGGTATTTTCATAGGTTTCCATAGTACCATCTGGTGCCAGGCTCATACTGATAGCTCTGCTAAATATACGGGCACCTCCATCGAAATGTATTCCAAAATTGGAAATATAGTATTGAAACCTCAGGTTAAGATCTGTTGCGTTTCCATAACCCGATGCCTGTAGTCCTGTCGGGCTGCCATCGTTGTAAGTGATTATCTGGTATCCATCGATAAATTCGTTCGAGGGAACAAAAATCCCCGATTGTATTCCCAGGTAAAATTT
>DAOUOU010000232.1 GCA_030626465.1 Bacteroidales bacterium | reverse complement strand
CATGATGGTAGTGAATGCTTCAAACATTGAGAAGGACTGGAACTGGTTAAACAATCAGAACTCTTTTGGAGCTGATCTTGAAGATGCTTCTGATGAAATATCATTGATTGCCCTGCAAGGACCAAAAGCAAGAGAGATCCTTCAAACGCTTGTTTCTTACAAATTGAATACTATAAAAAGCTTTTCGTTTGTTACAATCCCTGTGGGTACTGCAGACAAGGTAATTGTTTCTGCTACCGGTTATACCGGAGCGGGTGGTTTTGAATTGTATTGTTACAATCAGAATGCTCGTTATCTTTGGGATACTATAATAAAAGAAGGAGAAAAGCATGGTATTGTACCGGCCGGTTTGGCTGCAAGAGACACTCTCCGGCTCGAAATGGGATACTGCTTATATGGCAACGATATAGATGATACCATATCACCAATTGAAGCCGGATTAAGTTGGATTGTTAAGGATAATAAGAAGAATAATTTTATTGATCGAAAATTTCACAAGAGACAACTGGAAAATGGGGTAACAAAAAAATTGGTCGGTTTCAAAATGATAGAGAGGGCAATACCGCGCAAGAACTATCGACTTCTGAATGCAGATGGTGATGAAATTGGTTTTGTCACCTCGGGCACAATGTCCCCCGTTTTACACTATGGCATTGGCATGGGATATATCCGGATTGAAGATGCCGTAATCAATAATGAAATTTACGTTCAGGTCAGAAACAAATCGCTCAAAGCCAAAATTGTTAAACTGCCATTTATTTAATACCTGATGATCTGATGGACAATTGTAAAGTTGAAGTTTGTTTAACACCTGCTATTTATGATAGCTTTCGGAACGATGAAGCCATTGTGGTTGTTGTTGATGTTCTTCGTGCTACCTCAGCTATTTGCACAGCCTTCATGAATGGTGCAAAACGAATTATTCCGGTTGCCACTCTTGAGGAAGCAAAAGACTATAAAGATCGTGGATACATGGTTGCAGCGGAAAGGGACGGAATTGTACGTGATTTCGCTGATTTTGGCAACTCACCGTATAATTTTACTCCGGAACGGGTCAGGGATCAGGAAATTGTTTATAGTACTACAAATGGCACCAACACCATTATGATGGCTGCCCATAGCCATGAGGTTCTGATAGGTGCCTACCTGAATCATGGTGCACTTGTCGATCATATAAGGAAAGAAAAACATGATCTGTTAATTCTGTGTGCAGGATGGAAAAATAAATTCAACCTTGAGGATACGCTATTCGCAGGAGCACTGGCCGAATCTGTGCTTGAAGATGAAAATTTTTATACTGTCTGTGACTCAACCTATGCAGCAATTGATTTATGGAGTGTTGCAAAAGATGATATGAGCTCTTATGTTGAGAAAGTGGCCCAGCGTCACCGGTTGAGAAAAAATGGATTGGACGACGTTTTGGAGTATTGTCATACCTTTGATTTAACCAAAAAAATTCCTTATTTGGAAGGTTCTTACCTGTTGACAGACTCCTGAGAAGTCTGACTTTATTGCTCCGGCATACCTGTTAGTAAATTGTATATAGATATTTCTTTTGTCAGGATATAATAGTCTTGATATTTTTGTATTTTTAAGCTCCATTTTTCAGTTGTTATTTAAATAACAAATAATATTTATTATTCAGTTTGTTTTGCTTACAGCCGTGAATCATATTTTAACAGAAAAATTTTAAAAATGAAAAGGCACAACTTTTATGCAGGACCTTCAATTATTTCTGATTATGCGAAGAAATTAACAGCACAAGGAATCTTAGATCTTAATAATAGCGGATTATCAGTTATGGAGATTTCACATCGATCCAAAGGTTTCTCAGAGATAATTGAAGAGGCTTCTTCGCTCATCCGCGAACTTTTGATTGTGCCCGACTCTCATTCTGTTATATTCTTACATGGAGGAGCAAGTCATAATTTCTGCATGATACCGTATAATCTTCTGCAGAATAAAGCTGCTTATCTTGAAACCGGCTCATGGTCTTCAAAAGCCATTAAAGAAGCTAAATTATTTGGTGAAGTACAGGTTGTTGCATCTTCTGAAGACAGGAACTATTGTTATATTCCAAAGGACTATACGATTCCTGCTGATGCTGATTATTTTCATGTGACTACTAATAACACTATTTTCGGAACAGAGATAAAAACTGACATTGATTCACCTGTCCCTCTTATCGCTGATGCCTCTTCCGATATCATGAGCCGCCCGATGGATGTTTCAAAGTATGGAATTATATATGGTGGTGCGCAGAAAAATGTTGGTCCGGCAGGAGTAAGTTTTGTAATAATCAATAAGGATATTCTTGGTAAAGTAGATCGACCCATTCCAACTATACTTGATTATAGAACTCATATTGATAGTGCATCTCTTTTTAATACCCCACCATGTCTTGCGATATACGGATGTCTCAATGTGCTCAAATGGATTAAAAATATGGGTGGTGTGGAAGCAATTCATAAAAAAAATCTTGATAAAGCAAGAATTCTTTATGATGAAATTGACAGGAATAAACTTTTTCAGTCAACAGTCCCTGAAGAGGGAGATCGTTCAATAATGAATGTTACATTTATTATGACTGAAGAATACAAGGAAAAGGAAACTGATTTTTTGCGATATGCTATTAATCAAGGTATGATTGGAATGGGTCGATCTACTTTACCAAGAATATCCTTATTGATTATTACAAAACTTACT
>DAOUOU010000122.1 GCA_030626465.1 Bacteroidales bacterium | reverse complement strand
GTCAGTATACGTCATATAAACATATCTAGATTATGACATATTTACTGGTTTATTCAAATTTTCTGACGAATAAACCTGGTATTTATCTAATCCTATAAATGGTATATTTGTTGATAATTGGAAAAACCGAATGCTAAAAATGTTTAAACGATAATATATGGATCTTTTCAAACCACTCGAGAATCAGGAAGGTGATCAGAACAGAAAACCAGCTTCCAAAGATGTTGAAAAAGTAAGATGTCTGATCATTGGTTCAGGACCTGCCGGATACACTGCTGCCATTTATGCTGCCCGGGCAAATCTTTCTCCTTTGCTGTACGAGGGACTCCAGCCCGGAGGTCAGCTTACCACAACAACAGATGTGGAAAACTACCCGGGTTACCCCGAAGGAGTGACCGGTCCAAAGATGATGGACGATTTTAAAAAACAGGCCGAGAGATTTGGCACGGAGTGCCGGTTCGGGATCGTTACTGATGTGGATTTTACTGGTCCGACACATAAAGTATACGTCGATGATGGTAAGGTCATAGAAGCGGAATCGGTTATCATTGCAACAGGAGCGACGGCAAAGTATCTGGGATTTGAATCCGAACAAAAGTATATGGGATCAGGTGTATCGGCTTGTGCCACTTGTGACGGGTTTTTCTATAAAGATAAAGATGTAGCTGTGGTAGGGGGAGGTGACACTGCTGCTGAAGAAGCACTGTATCTTTCAGGCCTGTGTAACAAGGTATACCTCATTGTAAGGAAAAATTACCTGCGTGCATCGAAAGTTATGCAGGATAAAGTTTTTAAGACAAAAAATATAGAAGTGCTGTTTGAAAGAAATACCAAAGAACTCAGAGGCGAGGGGGTTGTAGAAGAAGCAGTGCTGATAAGACGGAAAGGGGAATCAGATGAAGCTGAGGAAATCATTAAAATAGACGGATTCTTTCTGGCTATAGGTCATTCACCCAATTCCCAGCCATTTAAAAAATACCTTGATACCGATGATGTGGGTTATGTAAAAACTATGCCAGGAACAAGTAAAACCAATGTACCCGGGATATTTGCGTGTGGCGACATACAGGATCCGCACTATCGACAGGCTGTTACTGCGGCCGGATCAGGCTGTCAGGCTGCAATTGACGCCGAAAGATATTTGGGGGAAAAATAACAAAGCTCATACAAAACAATAAGTGGCAGTCCAAAAAGTAAAAAACATTTACTAAATGAGATATTTTTACTTTGTGAACGGCGAAGCCCTCACTGAAAGTAAACTCTGTGTCTTCCCTGCCTGTCCTGCTGACGAAGTCTGCCTGGCTAGCGCAGACAGACAGGCCATTCATGCAGGTTTGTGTAACAGTTAATTATAGCTTTGCCACAATCCCGATAGCTATCGGGACTCAAAGCTTGTACACCTGTGTGCCGAAGCATTACGGTGCGCAGGCACAAAGGCTTTTTGAACAGTCTCTTTTCTTTTGCAATTTTTTCTTTATTGACTTAAAGGAGATCCAACAGTATCAGATTGGTATTTTCCTGCCGCGAGCTTTGCCTGTACTTCCTTAAAGCACTTGATTGTATAATCAACATCTTCTATGGTATGGGCAGTTGTTGGAATAATTCGCAGCATGATCACATCTTTCGGAACTACCGGATAAGCGACGATTGAGCAGAATATACCATAGGATTCTCTCAGATCCATTACAATATTTGTTCCTTCTGGAATGTTTCCTTTGAGAAAAACAGGGGTAACCGGTGACTCGGTATCACCAAGGTTAAACCCATTTTTTCTCAGACCCTTTTGTAATCTATGAACTATCTTCCAGAGTTTCTCGCGTAATGTCGGATCTGTTCTAAGCAATTCAAGTCGCTTGAGTGCTCCAATTACCATTGGCATTGGCAACGACTTTGCAAAGGTCTGAGAACGCATGTTGTACATAAGATAATCAATAACATCTTCTTTGCCGGCAATGAATGCACCAATACCCGCCATGGCTTTTGCAAAGGTTGAGAAGTAGAGATCAATTTCATTTTGTACGCCAAAATGTTCGCCGGTTCCGGCACCTGTTTTACCCATGGTACCGAATCCGTGTGCGTCATCAACCAGACACCTGAAACTAAATTTTTTCTTCAGTGCAACAATCTCATCTAGTTTACCCAGATCACCAGCCATTCCAAAAACACCTTCGGTAATGACCAATATACCTCCCCCTGTTTCTTGTACACGCTTGGTAGCAAACTCAAGCATTTTTTCACATCGTGCTATATCATTATGAGGGAAAACAAAGCTTTTTCCACCTGTAGCCTTATGAAGAAAGATACCGTCCATTATGCATGCATGCGACTCAGAATCATACACTATAACATCATTTCGGCCACACAAAGTCTGGATAATGGAAATCATACCCTGGTAACCGTAATTGAGCAGGAAAGCATTTTCTTTACCAACAAATTCGGCAAGATTGTTTTCCAGTTCCTCATGTTTAACAGTTTGTCCTGACATTATTCTTGCACCCATTGGAGCAGCCATTCCATATTTCTTAGCGCCTTCAGCATCTGTTTTACGCACTTCGGGATGATTGGCCAATCCTATGTAATTATTTAAACTCCAGGTCAATACTTCTTTACCTCTGAATTTCATATGCGGGGCAATTTCGCCCTCAAGTTTTGGAAACATGAAGTAACCATGACCAACCTTTTGATATTTCCCAAAGGGCCCCCGGTCTTTACGAATCTTATCAAAAATATCCACGATAATTAATTTTTTGATTAAAACAGCACAAAAGTAATCTATTTTACAATCATAGCAAATGCATAATATCATACCTGATTTATGTGTTTATATCTCTGCTAATTCATTTAGGTATTGTATTCTGATCAAGCCAAATTCAAATTCTTTGGCCGGTGAAAAAGGCACAAAAATGTTAAAAAATGTCAAAGAGGAAAACATTCGTAAAGACAATACATAAATACATTTTTGTTTACTATAAATTGTTGTAAATTTGCGCGACATTTTTCACAAGCATGAGGGATTACCTAAAGTTTTGTTTTGCAGGGATCGTAGTAGTATTTATTGTTAGCTGTAGCGGATACGAAAGAATACTGAAAAGCAATGATTACAAATTAAAGTACAAAGAAGCTCTTCGTTATTATGACAAGGGTGACTTTACACGTTCAGGTACTTTGTTTGATCAGATATCACCCGTTTTCAGAGGGACCAATCAGGCTGACACGATATATTTTTATCAGGCGATGAGTTATTATTATCAGCGTGACTATATTCTGGCCGGACATTATTTCCACACTTTTACACGCACTTATGGGGGAAGTCCCTTTGTCGAAGAAGCGGAGTACATGGGTGCCTATTGCTATTATATGCAGTCGCCCAGGACCAGCCTTGACCAGACAAACACTGTTCAGGCAATTCAAGCTTTTCAGCTATACCTGATAAAATATCCTGAGAGCAAAAAAAAGGAGGAAGTGAAGAAGTATCTGAATGAAATGCGTGATAAGCTGGTTGAGAAATCCTATATGTCGGCAAAGCTTTATTTTGACCTGGAGGACTATAAGGCGTCAATCGTTGCCTTAAACAATAGCCTCTTTAAATTTCCTGACACGAAATACCGTGAGGAGATCATGTTTATGCTCGTAAAATCAAGTTATATGCTTGCTAGCAAGAGTATTATAAAAAAGCAAAAAGAGCGCTTTCAGGATACAATTGACGAATACTACTCTTTTGCCTCTGAATTTCCTGAAAGCAATTTTATGAAAGAGGCCAAAAGATTTTACCGTGACGCTGCAGATTTTCTGGGCGACGACATGAATACCGATGATTAATCAATAGAAAACTAAACAATTGGATTATGGATTATAAAAAATCAAAAGCTCCGGTTACAACAGTGACAAGAAATACAATGGACTTGGAAGATAAAGTGGGTAATATTTACAAGGCGGTTGTAATTACTTCGAAAAGAGCGAACCAGATCAGTATGGAGATAAAGGAGGAGCTGAACAATAAACTCGAAGAATTTGCCAGTTATTCGGATAATCTTGAAGAAGTATTTGAAAACAGAGAACAGATAGAAATTTCCCGTTTCTACGAACGCATGCCTAAGGCATCCCTGATAGCTCTTGACGAATTTGAGAGCGATATGATATACGTGCGGGAGGCTGAATAATATAACCTTATCCCCATGCTTAAAGGGAAAAAAATATTAATCGGTGTGACCGGAAGCATTGCAGCCTACAAGACTGCTTTTCTTATCCGGCTGTTGGTGAAAGAGGGTGTGGAAGTTAAAGTAGTAATGACTCAGACAGCAAAAGAATTTATTACTCCCCTTACACTTGCTACCCTGGCTAAGAACCCGGTGCTTATCGAATTTTTTAATCCCGAAAATGGCGATTGGAACAATCATGTTAACCTTGGTACATGGGCTGATGCTTATGTTATTGCTCCGGCTACGGCAAATACCATTGGTAAAATGGCTCACGGAATAGCAGATAATTTATTACTGACAACCTACCTGTCTGCTAAATGTAAGGTATTTGTGGCGCCTGCGATGGATATAGACATGTTTAACCATGTTACAACGAAAGATAATATTCATTGTCTGGCTGATAGAGGTGATGTAATAATAGAACCGGCTGTAGGTGAACTTGCAAGCGGACTGGAAGGAAAAGGGCGAATGGAGGAACCGGAGAAAATTGTCAGGATGTTGGGTAGCTATTTTAAGAAAAAAGCGGTCGAAAAAAAAAACGGTATAAATAAGCTGGCAGGCAAAAAAGTGCTTGTGACTGCCGGTCCTACACACGAGCCAATCGATCCGGTACGTTTTATCAGCAATTATTCAAGCGGTAAAATGGGATTTGCTTTGGCCGAGGCCTTTGCTAATGCAGGTGCTGAAGTGTTCCTGATCAGCGGGCCGACTAAGCTGACACCTTCTCCCATAATTCAGCATTATGATAAGGTAAACACATCCGCTCAGATGTTTGCACGCTGTAATGAGGTTTTTAAAAATTCTGACATAGCTTTGTTTTCGGCAGCTGTTGCCGATTATAAGCCTTCAGAGATTGCACCTGATAAAATAAAGAGCAGGTCTGAAGAAATGGAGATCAGACTTGTGAAAACAGTTGATATTGCCTCGCAACTTGCCAGGGTGAAGAAACAGAACCAGTTTATTGTTGGCTTTGCTCTTGAAACAGAAAACGAGATAGAGAATGCAAAGGAGAAACTGAGGAAGAAAAAATTTGATATAATCGTACTTAACTCTTTGAATGATGAAGGAGCAGGCTTTGGTTACGATACCAACAAAATTACTCTGATTGACAAGGACAATAAAATTCATAAATTCGGGTTAAAATCTAAGAGCGAAGTTGCTTCCGATATTCTCAAGCTTGTGGAAGAAAAAATTTGACACAATGAATTACTTCAGGTATTCTTTCATTTTTCTTTTATGTCTGGTAATCAGTAAAGTTTATTCGCAGGAGCTGAATTGCAATGTTACAGTCAACACCTCACAAATTCAGGGTACGAACAAACAAATATTTACAACCCTTCAGACTGCTATTATTGACTTTATGAACAATACCTCATGGACGAATAATATTTTTGAGGTAAATGAGCGTATCGAATGCAACCTGTTGTTTAATATCACTGATGAGGTGAGTACAGGCTCTTTTAAAGCCACTTTAAATGTACAGTCTCGCAGGCCTGTTTATGCATCTTCTTACAATTCCGTTATGTTGAATTATGTTGACAATGATGTAGAATTCAAATATACCGAATACGATCCTCTTGAATTTTCCGAAACCACCTACCTCACCAATTTAGCATCGGTATTAGCTTATTATGCATACATTATCATAGGTATCGACTATGATTCTTTTTCGAACGAAGGAGGCATACCTTATTTTAATAAGGCAGAAAGGATTGTCAACAATGCCCAGTCGTCTGGCAGAAAAGGCTGGAGATCTCAGGATAGTCCGGGAAGAAAGAACAGGTATTGGTTAATAAGCAATATTCTTGATCAGGATTATGCTTTGTTGCGTAATTTCACTTACCAGTACCACAGGCTGGGCCTGGATATGCTTGATAAGTCGATAGAAGGTGGCCGGATGGTAATCAAAGAGTCTGTTTTTGATCTGGAAAAGTTTTACAATTCAAAACCAGACCCCTTCATGCATTACTTCCAGGTTATTATTGAATCAAAATCTGATGAGATCATACAGATCTTTTCCGAAGCATCTCAGGCAGACAAGAACCGGATCTACAATATCATGGTAAAGGCAGACCCTGCAAATCTCTCAAGATACGAGGCTCTGAAGTAATAAACCATCCTTGTTTGATAAGATGTTCAAAGATTTTTTCCGGCATTAAGGTATCAGCTAAACAGAAATCCATAGTTTTGTTCGGATAATCCCAGACAGATGCTAAAATCAATTTTTATTGATAATTATGCCCTGATAGATAAGCTTGAAATGGAGTTTCAGGAAGGTTTGTCTATAATAACAGGTGAAACAGGTGCAGGAAAAACAATTCTTCTCGGAGCATTGGGACTGTTGCTGGGTAAACGGGCTGACACTTCCGTTTTAAAAGATAAGAGCCGGAAATGTATTGTCGAAGGTGCTTTTCAGATTAACGGGTATAAACTGGAGGCTTTCTTCGCTGATAACGAGCTGGATTATTCAGAAGAAACCCTGATAAGAAGGGAGATTTCAAATTCTGGCAAATCCAGGGCATTTATAAACGATACTCCTGTTAACCTTATTTTATTGCAGGAGCTGGCATTATCGCTTGTGGATGTTCATTCGCAACATCAGAATCTATTGCTGAATAACGAGAGATACATTTGCTGGATTATTGATTCCTATACGCAATCTCTTTACATCCTGTCTAATTATAAATCTGCCTTCCAGGAGTATCAGAATTTAAAGCAGTCGTATTACAAAGCCCGCAATTCTTACCAGTCAGATCAGGAAAATCTTGACTACATTTCTCATCAATTCAACGAATTACGCGAGGCAAATCTTAAAGAAAATGAATTGATTGAGCTTGAAGAAGAATACAAAATTGTCAGTCATGCCGAGGAAATAAAATCAGCTCTTGAAGAGACTGCACAGCTTCTTGAAAATGAGGAAATGGGAGTGATTCGAAATTTAAAACTCATGAAAGACCAACTGTCCAGAATCGGAGATCATTATTCAGGCGCAAAAGAAACAGAAGAAAGAATTCAGAATCTCTATGTAGAGATTAAAGATATAGCAGACGAAGTATCATCGCAATTTGAAAGGATGGAATTTGATCCTGAGCGAATGGAGCAGTTACATGTTCGCATTGACCTGCTGTATACTCTTCTCAGAAAACACAAGGTAAATACCATACAAAACCTCATCGATATTCGCAATACCCTTGATGATAAGCTACAGAAAAATGCATCGGGAGATTATGAGCTGGAAAAACTTTCCGGGGAACTGGCAAATGCTGAGATGAAAGTCAATGATATAGCAGAGGAGTTGTCCGGCAAAAGAAAAAAGATTTTTAGTGAATTTGAAGACAAGGTGTTATCTCTTCTTCACGATCTTGGTATGAAGAATGTACAATTCACAATTCATCATGAAATAACAGATCCCGGTGAGGATGGTATCGATAAAATTCAGTTTCTGTTCTCTGCAAACACGAATATCCCGGTTCAGAGCATTGCCAGGGTTGCATCGGGCGGGGAGCTCTCACGGCTGATGTTGGCTATCAAGTATCTTATTTCCAATTCATTTGGACTGCCTACCATTATTTTTGATGAGATCGATAGCGGTGTGTCAGGAGAGATTGCAGATAAGGTGGGCAACCTGATCAAGCACATGTCATCCAATATGCAGGTCATTAACATTACCCATCTGCCACAGGTAGCCAGTAAAGGAGATCACCATTATCTTGTATACAAGGCTGCTGTCGATGGTACCACTAAAACGAACATTAAACAACTTGATCACACGGGACGGTTGAATGAGATTGCCAAAATGCTTAGTGGCGATTCTGTAAGCGAAGCTGCTATTGAGAATGCTAAAGTTCTTCTCGGTCAGCAATAATTCTGAATCTTGCATTCCCTTTTAGTAATTTAAAATTAATCTAAATAGATTTTTACTTTTTATATGTTGAAGTATCTTTGCACCCTGCTAAAAAACAAATTTAATCATGGCATACAATTTATTAACTGGAAAAAAGGGGATCATTTTTGGAGCCCTTAATGAAATGTCAATTGCCTGGAAGATAGCGGAACGTGCGTACGAAGAAGGCGCTGACTTTGTATTAACCAATACTCCGGTAGCTTTACGTCTT
>DAOUOU010000114.1 GCA_030626465.1 Bacteroidales bacterium | reverse complement strand
TAAAGTATCTATTCTGTTCATTTTTAATGGATTCAAATTTTTAATTTATTTCCAACCAGCAACCAGCAACCAGCAACCAGCAACCAGCAACCAGCAACTGGCAACCAGCATCCAGTAACCTGTGATCTTCTGAGGCAAACAAGCCTGTGACTTGTTATGATGGTTCATTCTGCTTCTGCATCTCGTTAATGTAAGCATCCATATCTTTATCTCCTCTACCGGAAAGATTGATAACGACAACATCAGTTGCCTTAAATTTCTTTTTTTCAAATACAGCAAAAGCATGTGCAGATTCCAGTGCCGGGATAATTCCTTCGAGACGTGTTAGAAGAAAAGCAGCTTTTAATGCTTCTTTATCCGTGATGCTCATATATTTTACTCTTTCTGTTGTATGAAGGAATGAGTGCATTGGGCCAATACCAGGATAATCAAGACCTGCAGAAATAGAGTATGGTTCGGTTATTTGTCCGTCTTCGTTTTGCATCAACATTGTTCTGCAGCTATGCAACACCCCGGGAGAACCCGTTGCCAGCGTGGCTGCTGTCTGGTTGGTATCAACTCCCAGTCCGGCAGCTTCTGTTGCTATTAATTTTACATTCTCGTTATCAAGAAAATGATAGAATGCACCAGATGCATTGCTGCCACCTCCAACACAGGCAAGGATGTAATCAGGGGCCTCCTTATTTTCCAGCTCTTTCAATTGCCACTGAATTTCTTCGCTGATAACAGATTGTAATCTTGCCACCAAATCAGGATAGGGATGCGGACCAACCACAGAACCTATAATATAGTGGGTATCCCATGGATTATTAATCCAATCCCGCAAAGCTCCGTTTGTAGCATCCTTAAGTGTTTTGTTTCCACTTTCAATGGGAATAACATCCGCACCCAGCATTTTCATGCGCAAAACGTTGGGTGCTTGTCGTGAAACATCCAGTGCTCCCATATATACAACACATTTTATTCCTGTGAGAGCACATACAGTGGCAGTAGCCACTCCATGTTGTCCTGCTCCTGTTTCAGCTATGATACGGGTTTTCCCCAGCTTTTTGGCAATCAGTATTTGGCCTATGGTATTGTTTATTTTGTGTGATCCTGTATGATTCAAATCTTCTCTTTTCAGGTATATGTTTGTGCCATAATATTCTGAAAGTCTTTTGGCATAATACAAAGGCGAAGGACGACCCACATAGTATTTTAATAATCTGGCGAATTCGGATTGAAAAGAAGAACTTTCAATGATATCAAGATAATTAGATCTTAATTCTTCAATATTTTGGTACATGGCTTCAGGAATGAATGCACCCCCAAATTCTCCGTAAAATCCTTTTTTATCTATCGCATATTTCACTAGAATATATTTTAGTTAAACAATTGTTTTTCAATTATATACAATCATGATAATTAACACAAATACTTTTAATACCATGGAACCCTCATTTTTTAATTTGCGACTGTTTTATTCATGTCTTTTATTTTTGTTCCTCTTTAATTTTATTCCTTAAGGATGAGGGTTTCATGAATGGTAAAATTTAATTTGATCTCAATTCCAGAAAGAATCGTTTCAGTGCAACAATATTTTTTTGTCCGGGATTTATTTCGAACCGGCTGTTTACATCCACTCCATGAATAGAAGCACTTTTTTTATAGTGATTTATAGTATCAGCATCATCTGGGCCGATCCCTCCGCTTAAAAATACAGGAATATCATAGGAGTAGTCTATAAGAATATTCCAGTCGAATTGTTTACCTGAGCCTCCGTGAAAATCTGTTTTTGTATCGAACAGAAAGAAATTGCAACAAGATAGGTATGGTTTCAGTGTCGAAAAATCAAAATCATCATCTATACCAAAAGCTTTTATGATTTTCATACCCATTCTATGCAATTCTATACAATAGTCAGGTGATTCAGTACCATGCAACTGAATAAAATCGAGTTTAAGACGATTTGACCAGTTAAAAATATCAGGCATTAAAGCATTGACAAATACTCCTACCCGTTGAATAAAATCTGGAATATCAATATCCAGAATGTAATCATCTCCCAGGTAACGTTTTGAACCCGGATATAAAATAAAGCCAATATAATCGGGATTAAGCTCAATAAGATGACGGATATTTTCTGCATCCCGCATTCCACATACTTTTATTTTCAAGGTTAAGTCTTTCATTAACATTTGATTTTATTGACAGAATCCACAAAACTGGCAAAAGCCTCAACCGGATCAGAGGTTTTCATAAAACTCTCGCCAATCAGGAATCCTTTGAATCCATGTTTCTCAAGATTTACAATATCCCTGGCTGTGCAAATACCACTCTCGGATATTTTAAAAAACTCATCCGGTATCTTTTTTGCCAGTTCAACAGAATGTATCAGGTCAACCTCAAAGGTCTTGAGATTCCGGTTATTTATTCCGATTATATCAAGGTGCTCATCTAAATATTCCAACTCATCTTCTTCATGAAGTTCCATCAATACCTGTAATCCCAGATCATTTGCTTTTGCTGCAAACGATCTTGCCTGATTCTTATCAAGTATGGAAGCAATCAGAAGGACGGCATCTGCACCAACAGCTTTTGCTTCATACACCTGGTACTCATCAATTATAAATTCCTTGCGCAATATTGGAATGTTAAGGATAGTACGAGCTTTTTGCAAATCGTCTACTGAACCACCGAAAAAGTTGAAATCGGTAAGTATTGATATAGCAGATGCACCATTAGCTGCATAACCGGTTGTTACTTCTTCAATTTTTGCAAGCTCGTTTATTACTCCTTTTGATGGTGATTTACGCTTAAACTCAGCAATTATACCTGTTTTCCCGGGGGAAGCTAAATATTCGGTCAATTTGTACGTATCTCTTTCAAAAAAATCCATTTTTTCCAGCGAAGATATAGGAATCAGTTCTTTGGCACTTTCTACTTCCTTTCTTTTGTGTTCAACTATGGTATTCAATATAGACATGTTTGTATTCCAATTGGATCATTGATTACTGTATAGCAATTAGTTTTTTCATTACATTTAAAGCATTCTTGCTTTCTAATGATTCTCTTGCCAGAGCAATGCACTCTTCAATGGACTTATCAGGATAATAACATTTCATTGCGAATCCGGCATTTGCAGCGATAACTGCAATTTGAGCAGGAGAACCTTTACCTTCCAGGATTTGTAAAAACAGCTCTCCAGCTTCATCTATGGTATGACCGCCAAATAGTTCTTCAGGTTTAATTTTCATCAGGCCAATTGACTCAGGAGTGTATGTTTTGTCGTCATTTACCGAAATAGATCTGAAAGTGCCGGTTAATGATATTTCATCATAACCATCCAGGCTATATAGAACGAAGTAGTTGATCCCTGCTTTGGAAAATACCTGGTGATAGAGTTCAAGGACTTCTTCATTGAATACACCGACAATCTGATTTTGTGGTCGGGCGGGATTAACCATTGGTCCGAGTAGGTTGAAAAATGTTTTCACTTTAAGACTTTTGCGAACAGGTCCAACATGTTTCATTGCCGGATGAAAAAGAGGAGCATGCAGGTAGCAAATGTTTGTTTCTTCAATCTCCTTTTTGATTTTTGCCATATCGTAGGAAAAGGTATAGCCAAGATATTCAAGAATATTTGAAGAACCACAAGAGGAGGAAACTCCGTAATTGCCATGTTTTACAACCTTAATACTGGCGCCAGCCAAAACGAAGGAAGTGAGGGTTGAGATATTAAAAGTATTCTTTTCATCACCTCCTGTACCACAAACATCAATCGTGTTAAACTCGGAAAGATTTACTGGTATGCATAATTCGAGTAAGGCTTCACGAAAACCTGCCAGTTCTTCTGGTTGGATTTTCCGCATTAAAAACACAGTAAGAAAAGAAGCGATCTCAGGATCAGAATATTTACCCTGTCCGATCCGGATAAGTACATCTCTGGCTTTTTGTTTGGTTAAAGTATTTTTATTGAACAGGTAATGTAAAATTTCTTTCATACATAGTTGTTTTTTGGTAACACAATATTCTAATCGTTTAACCAGTTCTCAACTATCTTCAAGCCGTGCTCGGTAAGAACAGATTCCGGGTGGTATTGAACACCTTTCACATCATATTCTTTATGACTAATACCCATAACTATTCCCTGATCATCGAGACTATTGATTTTGAAACATTCTGGCAAATCTTCTCTTGACACCACCCATGAATGATATCGTCCCACTTCAAATCTGCCAGGTAAATCTTTATACAATTTATCTTCAGGAGTGATTATATTTATTGAAGTAGATACTCCATGAAATACAATATCCAAATTTATTAATTTACCTCCAAAAGCTTCTGCAATTGCCTGGTGTCCAAGACAAACTCCCAGAATACTTTTCGATGATGAATATCTTTTTATAAGGTCCAGGCAAATACCTGCTTCAATAGGTATACCTGGCCCGGGAGATAACAAGATCTTATCGTATTTCTCAATTTCGGACAGATCGATTTGATCATTTCTGAATACATCAAGGGGATCATCACTTAGATTGCCGATATAATGCACCAGATTGTATGTGAACGAATCGTAATTGTCAATTACCAAAATTTTCTTCATAATTATAGGTCTTTTGCAAGATCAATGGCTTTTTTCAATGCTCCAAGCTTATTATTTACTTCTATCAGTTCACTTTCTTCTTTCGATTCTGATACTATCCCTGCACCTGCCTGATAAAACAAAGTATTGCGTTTACTAAGAAAGGTACGAATCATTATAGCATGATTTAAATTGAATTGCAGATCAATGAAACCAATTGCACCACCGTAATAGCTTCGACTTTGATTTTCATATTTATCAATAAGTTCCATTGCCTTGTATTTGGGAGCTCCGGAAAGTGTTCCTGCAGGGAATGTAGCCATCATCATATCTATAACCTTTGATGGCTCATTGAGTATTCCGGATACGGTAGATACAAGATGAATCACATGCGAATAAAATTGCACCTCACGATATTTTTCAACCTTTATATCTACACCATGTCTGCTAAGGTCATTACGTGCCAGATCAACCAGCATCACATGTTCTGCATTTTCCTTTGGATCAGCACATAATTCTTTTGCCAGCTCATCATCTTTTTTATCATCACCTGTTCGTTTGAATGTACCTGCAATAGGATTGATTGTCACTTTTCTTTTTTCAATTTTAAGCTGTGCTTCAGGTGAAGAACCAAAAATTCTATATTCACCATAATCAAAATAAAACAAATAAGGAGAAGGATTGACTGAACGCAGAGCTCGGTATACATTAAAATCATCACCTGTGAATTGCTGCGAAAATTGTCTTGAAAGTACTATTTGAAAGACATCTCCTCTAAAACAATGCTTTTTTCCCTTGCTAACCATTTGTTTGTACTCTTCATCTGTGATGTTTGATCTTTCATTATTTGATGATTGAAACTTTGCGGGTTCTGTAACATTCTGATTAAAAATTAGAGCTCTGATTTTATCAATATTACTTTTTTCTCCTTCAAAGAGATTCTCCAGAATAGTCAGATCGTTTTTAAAATGATTGATCGCAATAATGTATCTGAAAAAATTATACCTGAGTTCCGGTATCTTATAGTCTTCTTTAGCCTGGTTTTTTAGCTTAATTGTTTCGAAGTACTGGACAGCATCATAGGTGGTATAACCAAAAACACCATTCACCAGAGTATTGTCTGCATTTTCGATCAAGAAAGACCGGATAAACTGGTCAAACTTATCACGAAAATCCTGAATTCGTTTAATAGACATTTCATTTCTGGTACCATCCGGATATTCTTCTGTAACAATACCCTGATCAACCTGAAAAGTTGCAACAGGATCGAGGCAAATAAATGAATAGCTATTTTCATGTCCATGATAGTCGGAACTTTCAAGTAAAAAGGAGTTTGGAAACATTTTGCGGGCTTGCAAGAAAATGCTTACGGGAGTAACCAGATCGGCTAATACCTTCTCCTTCACCAGAGTAATCTTATATTTATTCATTGTTTGGTTGTTGTAGATTATATAATCAAAAGCGGCTTATCGTGAGTACGATAAGCCGCTTCTTGTATATTGTTATTTTCTACAATTGGAGTCTTGTCTCACGTTTTCGAGTGAAATCGGAGCCACCACCACCAGGTTGTAAGAAAAACGTTGTTCATTTTAGATGTAATTTGTATGCAAAGATAAATTAATATTTTACAATTAAACAAGAGCTAAGCGACTTTCAATCGTTTAATATCTTGTTTTTCAAGCTTTTCTATAGCATATTTTTTTGTAATAGCCATTTCAGCCTTGTTTCCATTGGAAGGAAGTTCAAACATAGCATCGATCATTATTGCCTCGCAAATAGAGCGTAAACCACGGGCTCCCAGTTTAAATTCAATAGCTTTTTCAACCACATAATCCAGAACAGTATCTTTGAACACAAGCTTTATACCATCCATCTCAAACAACTTGATATATTGTTTAATAATAGAATTTTTTGGTTCAGTGAGGATTTGACGCAAAGCATGTCTATCGAGCGGATGAAGGTATGTGAGAACAGGTAGCCTGCCAACAATCTCTGGTATCATACCGAAGGCTTTCAAATCCTGTGGTGCAATATACTGCAACAAATTGGCAGGGTCTATTTTATCAACTTCTTTTGAGGCACTATATCCCACTACCCGGGTATTCAGTCGTTGGCCTATTTTTTTTTCGATGCCATCAAATGCTCCTCCACAGATAAATAGAATATTTTTTGTGTCAACAGGGATCATTTTCTGATCGGGATGTTTGCGTCCTCCTTGTGGGGGTACATTAATTACAGATCCTTCGAGTAATTTAAGTAAGCCTTGTTGAACCCCCTCTCCTGAAACATCCCGTGTGATGGAAGGATTGTCTGATTTACGCGCGATTTTATCAATCTCATCAATAAAAACAATGCCTTTCTCTGCTGCTTCAACATTGTAATCAGCTACCTGAAGCAATCGGGTGAGAATGCTTTCAATGTCTTCACCTACATAACCGGCTTCGGTAAGGACGGTAGCATCTACAATTGTAAACGGAACATTCAATAGCTTAGCAATAGTGCGAGCCAGGAGGGTCTTCCCTGTTCCCGTTTCACCCACAAGAATGATGTTCGATTTTTCAATTTCAATTTCCTCATCCTTGCGATGATGATGCATAAGTCGTTTGTAATGATTGTATACAGCTACTGAAAGATATTTTTTTGCCTGATCCTGACCTATTACGTATTGGTCAAGAGATGTTTTAATTTCAGCAGGTTTAACAAGTTGAATTGAGTTGATGTCGAAATCAACTTTCTTCTTCAGTTCTTCCTGCACAATTTCATAGGCCTGTTCGATACAATTATCACATATGTGTCCTGAAATCCCTGCTATCAGAAGATTCGTATCACTTTTTTCTCTTCCGCAGAATGAACACCTATCCATGATGAAAGTATTTATTTTTTAGTACGTTCAAGAATCTCATCAACCATGCCGTAATCCATCGCCTCTTTTGCTGTCATCCAGTAATCACGATCCGAGTCTTTCTCAACTTTCTCGAAAGAATTTCCAGTATGTTCAGCAATAATTTTATATAATTCGCTTCTGAGTTTCAATATTTCTCTGGCAGTAATTTCTATATCTGCAGCTTGTCCCTGGGCACCACCCATTGGCTGGTGGATCATCACCCTTGAATGTTTAAGAGCAGATCGCTTTCCTTTTTCACCGGAACACAAAATAACAGCTGACATTGAAGCTGCCATCCCTGTACAAATTGTAGCTATATCCGATGAAATATATTGTATTGTATCGTAAATACCCAGGCCTGCATGTACTGAGCCTCCCGGGGAATTAAAATAAATCTGAATATCTTTCCCCGGATCGGTAGAATCAAGGTAAAGTAGCTGTGCCTGTATCACATTTGCGACATAGTCGTCAATAGGCATACCAAGAAAAATAATTCTATCCATCATCAAACGTGAAAATACATCCATAGATGCAACATTCAACTGACGTTCTTCGATAATCGTTGGAGAAATCCAGTTATTATGAACTGAAGTGATTCTTTCCAGGGTCATACTACTGATCCCCCTGTGTTTTATTGCGTATTTTTTAAAATCCTTAAGATCGTCCATATACCAGTGAGTTATACCTCTTGTAAAGGTAATATTATTTTTCAAACAATTTATTGAATTTTTCCGGGCTAATCTCTTTGTTATCCACTTTAACCGTACCTTTCACATAGTCTATTACCTTATTTTCTACGACTCTTGTTTTCAATTTGTTACTGTCTTCTTTATTAGCAAGTATACGTTGGGAAAATTCTTCAAGATGCTCATCAGGGATATTAGACATACCATATTGCACAAATTGTATACGCGCAACATCCATAGCTGCTTGTTTCATATCATCTTCACTTACCTTCAGTTGATTATCTGCAACGATTTTATCTTTTATAAGTTGCCACTTTAGATCCTCTTCAAAGTGTGAATATTCTTCTTCGATTTGCTCTATGTTATACTTTCCTTCATTTATGAGAAGCAACCATCTTTTTAGGAATTCATTAGGCAGAGGACTTTTAAATTTCTTGGTAAGTATTTCTTTTGTGTCTATTCTAAACCTGTATTCGCCTTCCTGTACCAGATCCCTCCTTGCTTCTTCTGCAACCTTTTCCCTG
>DAOUOU010000130.1 GCA_030626465.1 Bacteroidales bacterium | reverse complement strand
CAAACTGAAGGTGACAGATGGGATTATTACTGGTCTCTTGGTGATGGTGACAGAACTCTTGATGTTCGGGACCCGGGCATTATTGAATACGAATCTCCCGGGAATTATACAGTAACGCTTACAGCTTCCAGCGACTATTGTGCTGACAGTAACAATAAAATTTTGTATTTGCATCCTGCTGTCCCTGAAGCCAAATTTGCAGGACCGGAACCCGGATGTATGCCTCATACCATCACTTTTGTTAACAATTCAAAATTCGCCGAAGAGTACTATTGGGAGTTTGGAGATGGTAGCGTATCTACGGCAGCCGAACCATCATACACTTATTATCAGGCTGGAATTTACAAGATCAAATTAACAGTTAGAGGCCCTGGAGGCGAAGATAGCCATAGTGACACAGCCAGGGTTTATATTTTACCAAATGCATTTTTCGACCTGGCTCCAAGATATGTTTACGTAAATGATGAGCCGGTAAATTTCTTTAACCTCTCGGATAATGCAGATATATACGAATGGGACTTTGGTGATGGCACAACTTCAAAGGATTTGAATCCAAAGCATGTGTATAAGCAGGAGGGAACCTATGATATAATTCTTAAGGTAGCAACAAATAACAACTGCATCGATCTGTATGTTATGGAAAATGCAGTATTTGTTGAACCTTCAGGTGTTATTGAATACCCTAATGCATTCCGTCCTAATTCACCTTTGGAAGAGAACAGAACATTTATGCCCGGTATCATTGATCATGTCGAAAAATATTGCCTTATGATATTTAACAGGTGGGGAGAACTGGTTTTTGAAAGTCATGATCAGGAAATAGGCTGGGATGGAATGTATAAAGGCAAACCTGCGAAACAGGATGTCTACATCTGGAAGGTCAAGGGCACCTATTCAGATGGAAAAGGGTTTACGAAAACGGGCGATGTAACCCTTATGTATTGATTATTGATGCTGAATATTAATTACTGCCAGCTGATGATATCCTGTCTTTTCCGGCAGGACAATAAGAGAACAGAAGCAGCAATTGCAACTAAACAGACAGGCATGAAAAAATGGGCGTTTATACTTGGGTTGATTTTCATTGCAGCACTTTGTATGAGTCAGGATCCGCAATTTTCAAGATTCTACTCTAATGCCCTCTATATGGCCCCTTCCTTTGCAGGAAGTACCGGACAAAACCGTTTTGCAATGAATTACCGGAATCAGTGGCCTTCTATTGACAGAGGATATCAAACGTATTCCGCTTCCTTCGATCATTATTTTTCCAGGTTGCATAGTGGGACAGGTATATTGTTTATGAAAGATGTAGCCGGCTCAGGCAATCTGACCACTACAAATATTTCCCTTTTGTATACTTTCGATTTTCGAATAAGAAATACCCTGCATGTACGACCAGGCATGTCGTTTTCATATTCTGAGAGAAGTATTGATTTCAACCGGCTTATATGGCACGATCAGATGTCGGCAGCAGGAAATTCACCTGTTTCAGGTGAAGTAGTGTCGTACGATAAAACCGGTGATCTGGATTTTGCTGTATCAGGTCTTGTCTATAACGAAAAATTCTGGCTTGGAGCAGGAGTAGACCACCTCCTGCATCCAAATCAATCACTCTACGAAGAAGAGTATTCTGAAGATAATCAGGCATTATTACCTACCAAAGTACAGGTATTTGGAGGAATCCGGTATGTTGTTAAGGAACAGTTGTTGCGACCTACCCCAACTGTTCTTCAATTGGCATTTCTCTATAAAAACCAGGCTGAATATAACCAGCTTGATCTTGGATTCTACTGGAATTACGAGCCTCTTGTGCTGGGTGTTTGGTATCGTGGAATACCCTTTATAAACCACAACAATATCAACGATGCGGTAGTACTGCTTGTCGGATATAAAACCAACAGATACAACATAGGTTATTCCTACGACTTTACTACCTCCCGATTGATAACCTCTTCGGGTGGTGCACACGAAGTTTCCTTATCATTTACTTTTAGCAAACCCGATAAACGAAAACGGACAAAGAAAATGGTTCCCTGTCCCGATCTTTAAGAATATAGTATTATGTATATGAGTTGAATGTAAAATGAATTTTCTTATTAATTTCCAACTTATTTATATTTTTATTGACACGTTCATAATTTCAGATGTGTCAGGATATAAACATCAAACGTAAAGTTATCCTGCTAGTCTAATGATTTAGTGCTTCCTGAGCCAATAGTCTCAGCATTTACAACAGGGTTTCCCTTATAATAAACATCCCCGCTACCGACGATATTGGTTTCCAGTTCATCTATTACCCAGACTTTAGCCGATCCCGAACCTGCAATATTTACCTCTGCTTCTTTTGTTTTCAGGTTTTCGGCCCTGACATCACCTGAACCGGCAATATTAACCTCCAGTTCTTTTTCGGCTATACCTCCGAGAAAAACATCACCGGAGCCTGCAATATTTACCTCAAGTACATTAGCGACCAGATCTTCGCATTGAATGCTACCGCTTCCGCTTAAATCAAGATCAAGTTCTTCGGTTTCCAGTTTAGTTTTTACTTTTACATCGCCTGAACCAGCAACAGATATTCCTTCAAGTTTCACAACAGTGATAAATACCTTCACATCTCCTAAACCGGATGTATTGTTCCTGGTATAAATTTTCAATTTATTCCCTTCAACCTTTGTAATAATTTTTTCCAGATCTTCTTTGTCACCATCAAGAATCAGGCTTACTTCAGATCCCTGAACAATTTCCATGTCGCCGGGCAGTGAATAACCTATCTTTGTAAAATTCGATACCTCTCTGTTTTCCTTTTCAGCCTTAATATCAGTACTTGCCAATAAAAAAGCTGCAGCAATCAGCACTAAATAATTTCTGCTTCTCAAAATAAAGACTCTGTTTTTCATGTTTTTACGTTTTTGGTTTTATTATTTTCCTTAAGACGGAATTTTTTTCCCTATGCTGCACCTATTTAGTAAATTTTATAAGATTTTTGATGGTTCTCTTAAACTGGATCCCCTGACAATCAGATCGGTCTTAATTTGTTCTGCCCGGGCTTCAATAACCTCATCGCTGTCTATTCGATCAAAAAGAAGCTTTGATGCCCTTTTACCCATTTCAAAACCCTGTTGTTCAACAGAAGTTAAAGGAGGATCGGTCATGGAAGAATACATGCTATTGCTGAATCCAACAATAGCAATATCTTCAGGTATTTTATACCCTGAGCGTTTAATAATAGACATGGCTGTAATAGCAGTAAGATCATTTACTGCAAAAATGCCATCAATCCTGTTCTGAAGTGTCAGCAAATAAGGTATGCATTTCTGGGCATGCTTGTCGGTATCGCATCTGAGAATGACTTCTTCATTGACTTCGATATCATGATCTTTAAGAGCTTGTAAGTAACCTGCTTTCCTGTTTCTTCCAATTAACAAATCCTGACTGGTTGCCAGATGTGCAATACGTTTACATCCCATTTTGATGAGATGTTCAACTGCTTTATAAGCTCCCGCAAAGTCATCAACAATAACACGGTCTGTTTGGGGTATATTCAAAACCCTGTCGTAGAATACCACAGGAATTTTGCTTTTTATGAGTTCAACAAAGTGATCAAAATTGGTTGTGGTTTTTGATACGGATGCCAGAACTCCATCTACACGTTTCGACATTAAGGTATGGATAATGTTCTTCTCTTTTTCGTAATCTTCATTTGACTGACATATTATAACAGTGTAATCAGATTCATATGCAACCTCTTCAATACCGCTAATAACAGAACTGAAAAAAAAATGAACAAACTGAGGAACTATAACTCCAATCGTTTTACTGGATTTGCTCCTGAGGCTAAGTGCAATTGCATTGGGTTCATAGTGCAATTTTTCAGCCAGATCTTTAACAGCCTTTCGGGTTTTGGGACTTATATCCGGGTGGTCTTTAAGAGCACGGGATACAGTCGATGGAGATATTCCCAGTGCTTTTGCTATATCTTTTATGGTGACTTGTGTACTTTTCATTGCATTTCAGAAGAAGTATCCTTCGTCAATTCATGACTAATTTACTATTAATCTTCATCTCTTCAAAAACAGATAAAACAGATCGCAAACGTTTGCGGTAACGTTTGTGTATTTTTTCAAGCTTTTTTAGCTCGTAAATATTTGAATGCCTGTGATTAGTCCTTAAATTTATAGTATTGAACTTGTGCCCCAACAACTATTTTCTATCGCCTCTGTAAACGTTAAATTAAATCGTCTCGAAGATGAAAACAATGAGTTCCCTTCGGCTAACGGTTGTGTTAGTCGTTATTCTATTTTCTACTGGTCTATCAGCACAGGTTATTGATGTCAATCCAGAGTTTCCAACTATATATGATGCCGTAGATGTTACCTTTCATGTCGACCAGTGCGGTTGCAATCTGGAAGGGTATACGGGTGATATATATGCCCATACCGGAGTAATGACTTCTGAAAGCGTTGATATGCATGACTGGAAGTATGAAATTGCCGGATGGTCTGTAAATTTGGAAAAAGCCAGACTGGAACAGGTGAACAGCACTACCTATGTATTGCACATCACCCCGGATATAGAGAATTATTATGAACTTACAGTAGGTGCGCAGGTAGAGCAACTTGCATTTGTTTTCAGAAGTTCAGATGGTTTCATGAAAACCATCAACATTTATTATAATGTATATGAACCAGGGCTCACAGTTTTGCTGAACGAGCCTAAAGGAGATGTTGTTGTAAAACAAGGAGATACCATTGCTATTTCTGCCGAAACGGTTAGTCTTGGCACTCCCGATCCGGACAGTATTACTCTTTACATTGACGATGAAATTGAATATGTTTCGAAAGCGGATACCTTGTACTATGAATTGATCGTCGACAACACAGGTAAGCACTGGATAAAAGTTGTGGCTGATAATGGAGTTTTTACTGATGCCGATTCGGTTTTTTATTTTGTACGGAATGATGTGCCCATTGCAGATCTTCCTGAAGGAGTGACTGACGGTATCAACTATATAGACACGACTACAGTTACCCTTGTCTTGCATGCGCCTTATAAAGACAATGTGCTGCTTCTGGGCGATTTTAACAATTGGGAGCCTGATAACGACTATTTGATGAACAGAACAACAGATAATGAAAGGTATTGGATCACAATAACTGATCTGGTAAAAGGAGAAGAATATGCCTTTCAGTACCTTGTTGATGGGAATTTACACATTGCCGATCCATATTCGGATAAAATACTCGATCCGGTTAACGATCCCTACATCCCTGAAGAAACATATCCTGATCTGAAGGCCTATCCTGTTGGCAAAACTTCAGGTATAGCAAGTGTACTACAAACCGATCAACAGGAATATGAGTGGCAAACCACCTCATACACTCTTCCTAAATTAGAAGATTTGGTGATATATGAAATGCATATGCAAAATTATACTGCTATGGGCAATATTAAAACTGTCACCGACACCCTTGATTACCTTGAGCAATTGGGGATAAACGCTATTGAATTAATGCCGGTTAATGAATTTGAAGGAAATCAGAGTTGGGGTTATAATCCTTCCTTTTATTTCGCATTCGATAAGATTTACGGTCATAAAAATGATTTTAAGGCATTTGTGGATGCATGTCATGCCAGGGGCATTGCCGTGATAATCGATTTGGTATTAAACCATTCCTACAGTCAAAGTCCACTAGTGCAAATGTATTGGGACAAAGTAAATAGCAGGCCTGCGGCCGATAATCCATGGTATAATCAGCAACACAATTTTGAGAATACTACTGCTCATTGGGGCTATGATTTTAATCATGAGAGTATCCATACTCAGAATTTAGTTGATAGCATCAATAGTTACTGGATGTCGGAATTTAAAGTAGACGGATTCCGATTCGACTTTACAAAAGGATTTTCTAATACACCCTGGATTGGTAATGATAATTGGGGAAGTGCATACGATGCTGATCGCATTAATATTTTAAAGCGAATGGCTGACGAAATTTGGGAACGAAATGAAAATGCATATGTGATTTTCGAGCATTTGTCTGATAATACAGAAGAGACAGAATTGGCAGAGTATGGCATTATGTTGTGGGGAAATATGAATTATAACTACAATGAAGCCACTATGGGATATCATGATGGAGGGAAATCAAATCTTTCCGGTATATCTTACCAGTACAGAGGATGGAACAACCCGCATCTTGTGGGATACATGGAAAGTCATGACGAAGAACGGCTAATGTATAAAAATCTGCGCTGGGGAAATTCAAATGATACTTACGATGTAACGCAACTTTCAACAGCATTATCACGCATGGAAACAGCCAGTGCTTTTTTCTTTACTATACCCGGACCAAAAATGATGTTTCAATGGGGAGAACTGGGCTATGATTTTAGCATTAATCGATGTAGCAATGGAACCGTTGATGATGAAGGGGGTTGCCGCCTCGATCCTAAACCAATTCGCTGGGATTATTACGATTATCCATACAGATATCGTTTGTACCAGGTATTTTCTGCGCTCATAAAACTAAGAATTGAAGAAGATCTTTTCGAAACCACTGATTATAGCCTTACAGTTTCCGGCGCACTAAAGAAAATTCATTTGAACTCAGCTTCAATGAATGCTACCATTTTAGGTAACTTCGACCTTATTGAAGGTTCAATAGCTCCTTCCTTCCAGCATACAGGAACCTGGTATGAGTACTTCAGCGGCACAACTTTGGAAGTCATTGATGTTAACGAATCGCTCAATCTAAACCCTGGAGAATACAGAATCTATACCGATGTGGAACTGGAGACACCTGATATTCCGCCTGTAACAACTGAAAAGGTTCAACATGAAATTGAATTGTTACGTATTTATCCCAATCCTTCAACAGGCAACATAAACTTTATACAACAAAGCAACGGGAAAGTAAAGTTTGAACTATATAACATAACAGGTGATCTCGTTTATGATAATCAACGGTTTGCTTACAGTAATGAGATAGTACAGTTGAATGTAAAAAGCGATGATACTCCACTTAGTAACGGAATATACATCTATAAGATATATACCAAAGAAAAAATTGCTCAAGGCAAACTTATGCTGGAGTAATAGTTTAATTAACAAGCTTTGTAGCTTCCCAGGTTCCAACTTTTAAGTCAAGCGTATAAAAATTACCTTCCATTGAATCAAAATCATTGTTTATTATGCCCTTAAAACTTAATTCATACATTCCCTGAAGTACCCATACTAGTGTGACATTTGTGTCATTAATGACGCTATTGCTGCCAAGTTCAGTATACCCGCTTCCATTAGTAAAAACAAATTCGCCTTCTAACTTATCGCTATTCTGATGTCTAATCTCCAATACCCCCAGTAAAGGTTCTTCGGTATTATCAAAGCAGAATGTCTTGTTCCAGGTTCCTGACAACGAAAGCCTGAGGACAATGTCTGATGAAACTTTTGCTTCCCCGCCTGCCCCTTTTGCGATAAGGATTACTTCATAAATACCGGCTTTTTCGTATATATGAGAAGGATTATCCTTAGTCGAAGTAACAGAATCCCCAAAATCCCATGCATAGCTATCAGCATTTTCCGAGAGGTTTGTGAATTGAATCGTATCAGGAGCTAATACATTATTCTTATCTGCTGTGAATTTTGCAACGGGTGGTTTTTCTTTATTACAAGATAGAATGCATACCAGCATTACACACAGCAAGATGATCAGAGAGGATGCGTGGAATTTTTTCATATCTAAAATGATATGGATTTGTTTTACTATTGTGTCATACTATTTTACGGTAAATCTTGATAAGTTTTACTATACGAGCCTCATCAAGTTTATCGCCTGCAAGTAAACAATAATTGTTCTTTATACAAAAAACAACAACTTCGTTTTTT
>DAOUOU010000019.1 GCA_030626465.1 Bacteroidales bacterium | reverse complement strand
TTATATCAGGTATGTTGGCAAGGTTTCGCTATCTCTTTACATTATGTTTAAAGTGGTATTGGTTTGCCTGTTACCTTTAATTATTTTACGAATTCTGTATAAAAACAAATCGCTGGAGCGTATCATTGTCATTTTACAGGAACAAAACAAATACTATTTCTCAAAAATAAGGGAATATGAAAAAATCGGAGAAGAGGAAGAAATTGATATCATCTCCGATAATAAATCCGATAAACTAACTTTAAAGTATAAAAATATTATTTCCATAAAATCAGCCGATAATTATATCGAAATTTATTATCTGGAAAATTATTTGGTTGAAAAAAAGCTAATCAGGAATACCTTAAAAAATATCGAATCGCAATTGGCAAATCAAAGAAGTTTTATTCGTTGTCACCGTACAAGTATTGTAAATAGTATATACATTGATAAACTGGTACGAAGCAATAATGGTTACAGTTTAAAAATGAACTGTTTCGAAGAAAATTTACCTGTGTCGAGGCAATATTTAATGCAGGTAAAAGAAGCAATTTCATGAAAAAATATATTAGTTAATTAATTGGTCTCATGTAGCTTACCATTTAAATATTCTCATGTTATTGTCTGGAAAATCATGAAAATATATTAATAGACGTTTCTGCAAAAATAAGTGTGTCATTCATCCCTGATTAAGTGTCATTCACCACAATTTAATCTTGTTGCCCCCTTTAAGCCTGTCATACAGCCCTCTTATTTTTTATGTCTGTTTTTTCGGGCTAAAGTTGAAGTTAAATTAATAAATGGCTAACATGACAAACATTGTTGATAATTATTGCGAATTTCCTGCTGTATTGCGCAGGCCTATGTGGAAGGTATGGCATAAACTGTTAATCCGTTTCGATAAAGATATTACCGTAAACTTCATGAATTATGGATATGCAGGACTGAATGGCGATAAATTAATTGAACTGGAAAAAAATGATGAAATAAACCGATTTTGTATTCAGCTATACGATCATGTGGTAAGCAGTGTAAAGCTCGAAAATAAAAAGGTGGTAGAAATAGGGTCGGGCAGAGGTGGCGGTGCACATTATATTGCCCGTTACTATAAACCACAGAAATACACCGGTGTTGACATTTCGACCAGTGTTATTAAATTCTGCAATCAGTTTTATAATGTTCCCGGCTTATCGTTTGTCGAAGGCAGGGCCGAAAAAATACCTTTCGATGCAGAAACCTATGATGCTGTTGTTAATGTTGAATCGGCCCGGTGTTATAGCGACATAAAAATTTTCTTCAGGGAAGTACACCGGATTTTAGATCCCGATGGCCATTTTTTATTTGCCGATATGATAGAAAAAGGGGAAGTAGAAGACATCCGTAAAAAACTTCAGAGCTGTGGCTTTACTATTAACAGTGAGAAAGAAATAACAAAAAATGTTGCCAAAGGGCTCGAGTTGGATACGAAACGGAGAGAAATGCTTATTCAGAAAAGAATTCCGGGACTATTAAAAAAATCGTTTGAAAAATTTGCCGGAACAAAGGGTACAGAGCGTTACGAATCGCTTAATAATGGCAAATTCGAATATTGGAGCTTTGTATTAACGAAAAACTAACTGCTTAAGAATTCTTGTCTAATCTGTTGGTTGATTTTGTGTCAACCTATTTCAGGACAAGACAAGTTTAAGTTATACATGTGAGGTTGTCTATCATTACAAATACGATATTCGTTTTTTCGTTATTTTGGGTTTTAATCAGCCCAAAAATCGTAACTATTCCAAATGTAGTAATAAGTTTATTCATTTTTTAGTTAATTGCCACTAACTCCTTTAAGCCACACACTCAAAAGCCTGATTGCTTGAATGTATTTTCCAAAGCAATTGCTATAACTTACTGCATGTTACTAAAATAATGTTATCTTTGCGGCACTTTATTGGATATTAGTACTATTGGTCCGCGGCGAAATCTCCTTCCTGGCTGGTTTTGATAAGGATCGAAGGGAAAGGAGAAATCATGATAAATTTTATGGAATCAGGTCTGCGACCTGAGATTTTAGATGCTATCGCAGAGATGGGATTCGATAGCCCGACACCTATTCAGGAAAAAACACTTCCTGTCTTACTCGATTCTACAGGCGATTTAGTTGCTTTGGCACAAACCGGTACGGGGAAAACTGCAGCGTTTGGATTACCTGTAATTCAGTTAACCAATCTCAACAACAAGCAAATACAGTCGCTGGTACTTTGCCCCACACGCGAATTGTGTATGCAGATAGCCAAGGATTTGACAAATTATTCCTCCAAAATTAAGGACTTCAGGGTTGTACCTGTCTATGGTGGTGCCAGTATCGAAATGCAGATAAAAGCCCTGAAGAAAGGTTGTCATACTGTTGTAGGTACACCTGGCAGAGTATTAGATCTTATCCGAAGGAATGTACTTAAACTTTCGGGTATTCGATGGCTTATTCTTGATGAAGCCGATGAAATGCTGAATATGGGATTCAAGGATGACCTCGATGCCATACTGGCCGAAACGCCAAAAGAACGGCAGACATTATTGTTTTCTGCTACCATGCGGAAAGAGGTTGCCGAAATCGCGAATAAATACATGAACAATCCTGAAGAGATAGCTGTAGGGAAGCGAAATGCAGGGGCTGAAAATGTGCGTCATGAATATCATATGGTGCACTCACGCGACCGTTACCTTGCGCTAAAAAGGATTGTAGACATCAACCCTTCCATCTACGGTATCATTTTTTGTCGTACCCGGCAGGAAACTAAAGATGTTGTCAATAAGCTTATGCACGATGGCTACAATGCCGATGCCCTGCATGGCGATTTATCACAACCTCAGAGGGACCATGCCATGGACCGCTTCAGGATAAAGAATTTACAGCTACTTGTAGCTACGGATGTGGCTGCACGTGGCCTCGATGTGAATAATCTTACGCACATAATTAACTATAACCTGCCTGACGATCTTGGAGTATATGTTCATCGTAGCGGGCGCACCGGCAGGGCAGGGAAGAGCGGTATCTCTGTGTCCATTATCCATACCCGTGAAAGCAGTAAGATTAAAGAACTGGAGCGGCTGACGCAAAAAAGATTTGAGCGGAAGAATGTTCCCAACGGGCACGAAGTATGTGAAAAGCAGCTATTTAATCTGGTGGACAGAGTAGAAAATGCCCAGGTAGATAAACAGATTGAACCTTACTTGCCGGATATTAATAAAAAACTGGAATGGCTCAGCCGTGAAGAACTAATCAAGCATTTTGTCTCGGAGGAGTTCAATCGATTTCTTTCGTACTATAAAAATGCCCCCGACCTGAATGTGAATGTGAAAGCTGAGAAGTCAAATCACCAGGACCGGAAAGGAAAAAGGAATAGCTATTCACGTTTCTTTATAAATCTCGGCTCGAAGAATGGACTCGATGCGGGGAGTATTATTTCCCTGATCAATAAGCATAGCAGGGGAAGACGGGTGGAAATCGGAAAGATCGATATCATGAAAAAGTTCTCTTTTTTCGAAATTGATCAGAGGAGCGAAAAGGAGTTAGTAACAGCCATGAATAAGGTCAATTTTAACGGTGTTCCCGTTGTGGTCCAATTTTCAAAACCTGATACCAAAGGAGCTAATCGCAACTCTGAATTTCCAAAGAAAAAACGAAAGAGATCTGATTCCGGAAGAAAATTTAATAGGAATTAATTACTAGACTCCATATATCCATACTGGAGCGCATTTCAGCAAAGCCTAATGCGTGCTGATTTTTTTAGGTTACAAAAGAACAGGATTAACAATCCGGGTTGATATGAAGTATTTCGGTCATGCCATAGTGTGATCCTACAAAAAACGATACAACATTCGACAATTGGCGTAACTTTATTAACGTAAAAAGTGACTGCATAGTCTGTGCTGTAATGCACTTAACTTAAATTATAATTTTAGTACAAATTGGGACGATTCCGGGAGGTTAGTCATTCTCAATAGATAATACCTTCGATAAGCCGACTTTAATTTCGTCCATTATCATTTCCGAAATCTTACCCATTCTCTTTACAAATCTTTCTTGCGATACTGAACGAACCTGAAAACAATCAGCAGATGAATCCTTAGTCAGTCCATTTCTCGAATTTGACTTTATTTTTATCATCCAGGGAGCAATCTCATATCTATCCTTCCAATCGGTAACAGGAACAATAATTTTCAATGGTAATTTTCCAAGTGAATCATCATTTACAATAATCGCAGGCCGGGTCTTTTTAATCTCAGCACCCACCGCAGGATCAAGATTTATTAACCATACCTCACCGTGCTTCATAAAAGTCTTCAAAATCAAGGTTTGTAAATGCAGTCAATTCTTTGTCAGACACATAATCTGGATACAAATCATTGGCAGCTTTTTTCATCTGGTTCTTTTCTTCATATTTACGTATTGAGTGTATGGTCTTTTCAATCACATAAATTCTTTCCTGAATAGGAAGACGCTGAATCTCTTCTATTATTTTATTTGTGCTCATAAAAAATAATTAAGACATCTTAAAGATATAAAAATAATCAGCACAACTACTTCTATTGATTATCCTATACCCTGTCATGATGATTCTCTCAAAACTCTACATTTACTTCTATCAGATAAACTATAATTGTGACCCTGTCTATGCAAATTAAACCTACCGTCAGGTGAAAAGGTTGTTTGTCGTTTTTTGGAGTTTAAATTTCTTTCCGTTTAACAATAGTATACAACACTAAGCATGGGATTCCTTTTCAACAAAAGTAACTCCGTGTTCCTTTAATTCATTAAGGACCGGATCATAAATCTCTTTTATTGTAGGAATACATACACCCTTAACACTGATCTGCCCGTTCAGGATAAGTTTGGCAGCAATTCCCAATGGCAAACCAACTGTTTTGGCCATGGCAGTTTTCTTCCTATTTTCTCCGATAACGCCTAACGATGAAGTGAGAATGGATGGAATATCCTTATCCTTTTCCTTGTATGTTATCCTGTGCCACATTACGACCATATCCTTATCTTCGGGTTCCAATTTCCATTTCTGATTAAGGATATGTTCCAGTATTTGTGCAGGTGAAGCATTCTTTATTCCTATAGGCGTGTCCTCAAAAATTCCCAACCATCGGAGTTTTTCAATGATACTTGAGTCCTGATCGATATGCATATAATGGTATAGCTTTAATTCAACCGAGTCGCGTTCACTATAGTACAGGAATGAATTGATAAACTCCTTATAGGTCATATTCTCTGAATTATCCATGATGTAACTATCGTTTGTTGCCCCCACCTGTGCAAAAACATTCCAGGCCCTGCAAAACCCGGGCCTTCGTAAAGTTCCCCGATAAATAGTGGGGATGCCCTGTAGCTTATACTTCTCAATGTATTTCATCGAATCACGATTTGCATAGCCCTCAAACTTTCCGAATTGATCTATTTCAATGATTTCGGTACGTCGAAAAAGCCGGTTATAAGGGATATATTTAATTTTTCCCTCCTGAATGAATTTTGCAGGTCCTTCTTGTCCTGCCCTGACAATTTTTTCGGGATTCCATGAAAACTTATAATGCCACGGATTATTGTCAGATTCCGGAGCAACAAGCCCCCCGGTAAAAGATTCAAATCCTAATAACTGATGTCCTGCCCGTTTGATCCTGTTAAGTATTTGCATGGCCGACATGTGATCTATTCCGGGATCGAGGCCTATCTCATTTAAGAACAGAATATTCTTTGCCATTGCCTCATCATGCATTTCTTTAACTTCATCTGACTCATAAGAGGCTGTAAGAAGGGATTTTGAGTATTTTAAACATGATCGGGCAACATTGATATGAAAACTTACAGGTAACATCGAAACAACTATATCGGAATTTTTTATTGCCTTGTCTCTCTGATTATCATTTAATACATCTAGTTCCAAAGCTTTGGTAGCGGGACATATTTTTTCTTTAACTGAGTTAATATCTCTATCAGCAACTAGTATTTCCCACCCATATTTTTGCGCTTGTTCTTCAAGGTATTTAATGAGGTATATGCTTGATAAGCCTGTTCCGATTATTAGAATTCGTTTCACTTGATTGTGTTTGATTCGTTATACATATTTTTCTTCGCTGTAAGACCTCCCAGGGAGGATTAAACATTAAATTCTATTCCCTGGGCCAAAGGAAGATCTTTACTAAAGTTAATGGTATTTGTTTGTCGTCGCATGTATGCTTTCCATGCATCGGATCCGGATTCACGTCCGCCACCGGTATCTTTTTCGCCTCCAAATGCTCCTCCAATTTCAGCTCCGGAAGTACCGATATTGATATTGGCTATACCGCAATCTGATCCTTCATGCGATAAGAACTTTTCAGTTTCCAGAATATTTGTAGAGAACATAGCAGAAGATAGTCCCTGAGGCACATCATTGTGTATTTCAATAGCTTCCTCAATGGTATTGTATTTTATCAGGTATAGAAGCGGAGCAAAAGTCTCTTCCTGAACGATATCAAAGTGATTCTCAACTTCAGCTATGCACGGCACTACATAGCAACCGGATGCATACTTTCCACCTTCCAGTACTGAACCGCCATAAATAATTTTACCTCCCTCATTTTTAACTTTTCCGATGGCTTCAATGAATACATCCGACGCCTCTTTGTCAATAAGTGGACCTACCAGGATAGAAGGATCCATAGAATTGCCGATCCTGATATTTTTATAAACACTAACCAGTTTTTCTTTAAATGTTTCATAAATGGAATTGTGAATAATGATTCTTCTTGTTGAGGTGCATCTTTGTCCGCACGTACCGACAGCTCCAAAAACCACTGCCCGTAAAGCCATTTCAAGATCAGCATCGGGAGTGACAAGTATTGCATTATTACCTCCCAGCTCGAGAATAGTTCTGCCCAGTCTGGCTCCGACCAGCTCTCCAACCTTTTTACCAATTCGTGTTGATCCGGTAAATGATATAAGAGGAATATTTTTATCAGCAAACATATCATCGCCAAGATATTTCGAGCTTGTTGCCACAAGATTCAGCACTCCTTCCGGCACATCGTTTTTCCTGAGAACACCGGCCACAATATTATGAACGGCTATTGCACACAGAAGCACCTTTGAAGAGGGTTTCCATACAACAACATCTCCGCATACCAGGGCAATCATAGCGTTCCAGGCCCAAACAGCTACAGGGAAGTTGAATGATGAAACCACACCTACAATTCCCAGCGGATGATACTGATCATACATCCTGTGCTCCGGTCTTTCCGAATGCATCGTAAAACCCCAGAGCTGTCGCGATTGTCCCACAGCGAAATCACAGATATCAATCATTTCCTGAACCTCTCCTAATCCTTCCTGATAGATTTTCCCCATTTCACAGGCTACCAGCTTACCAAGTGGTTCTTTATATTTCCTCAATTCATTTCCGATCTGACGTACCACATCTCCCCGCACAGGTGCAGGGATCTTTCTCCATTTTTTAAACGCATCCTTTGCTGTGGCAATCACGGTACGATAGTCTTCTGTGGTAGCCTGTCTAATACCGGCTATTTCATTTCCATCGACCGGAGAGCACGATTTTCTTATATCCCCCGATGTTTCTTTCCAGACTGTACCAGTACATAATCCGTTATTAACATCGTTTATTCCAAGCTCATTTAATGCTTTATGAATGCCATAATCCTTTGCCATTTTTACCTATTTTTTGTTTAAGATAATTACTTACCACTTAATAAGTACAACATATTATGTATTAGTATTTAGTACTCATTACTTTTTATCCATTTCACCAATCCGCCTGTCTCTAATATTTTCATTAATTTTTCAGGTAGGGGATTGATTACAAATTCTTTATTTCCTATAGTTATCTTACAGTTGATCAGATCAATTTTTACAGGATCTCCCGGTTTATATGCCTCAACAGCTTCGGGAAAAACAATAACAGGCAGGCCCTGGTTCAGTGCTGACCGAAAGAATATTCGTGATACAGACTTAACAACAATTGCTTTTATACCGGCATAAACAAGTCCAACCGATGGATGCTCACGTGAACTCCCACAACCAAAATTATCGCCACAAATAATAACATCCTCTTTCCTGACTTTATCAGTAAAATTGTTGTCAAATCCTTTGAACAAATGCTGTGCTATTTTCTCAGGTTCCGAACTATTAATCTCGTATGTCAGGTTTCCTGCAAACATCTGATCGGTATTCAGGTTATCTACATCCTGATATGCCCATACAGTGCCCTCTCTTCTGTTTTCGTGTGAAGGTATTTCTACTATCCGGGTCTGTTTCTTTTTATAAGGATATTTTATATTCCCGATGCCTTTCCGGGGGGAAGTAATTTCACCTTTGATAGCTGACTTCGCAACTGTAGCCGGAGATGCCAGGTAGATCGATGCGTTTTTATTACCCATACGTCCCAGGAAATTCCTGTTTGCGGTAGAAATCACATGAAATCCGTCGGCAGGAATTCCCTGTCCTGTTCCCAAACAGGGGCCACAGGAAGGGGAGAGAATATTAGCTCCCGCGTTTATAAATATCTCCAGAAGACCTTCCTTCATAGCCTGCAGATATATTTCTTTTGAAGCCGGCGAAATTAAAAGCTGAAGTCCCGGTTTTACTTTTTCCCCTTTGAGAATTGTTGCTGCAACCCTCAAATCTTCAATTCTACCGTTTGTGCATGTCCCTATCAACGCCTGATCAATTTTTTGTCCTGTCACCTCATCAACACTTTTAATATTATCAACATGATGAGGGCATGCTACAACAGGAAACAGATCGCTTAGATTAATTTCAATACCCTTTTTATAGTTAGCGTCTTCATCGGCCCATGCACCGTTAAATACCTGAGTAAAATATTCATCTAAAACAGGGTCTTGAGGAAAAACCGCATTTTTTGCTCCCATCTCCGAGGCAAGATTTGCAATGGTCATACGGTCTTCGACAGAGAGTGTTTTAACACCTTCGCCGTGATACTCAATTGACATATAATCAGCTCCACTTGAGCCAATCATACCCATAATATACAAGGCAATATCTTTTGCATATACTCCATCCTTTAGTTTTCCTGAGAGACTAATCTTAATAGTTTCCGGTACCCTGAACCAGGTTTCCCCATTTTTCCATAAGCCGGCTGTTTCAGTCCGGTCAATTCCAGTTGCAAAGGCATTAAATGCACCTGCAGTACAAGTATGACTATCACTGCCAACAACGATCATTCCCGGCCGGGCATAGTTGGACATTAGCTGATGACAAATACCGTCACCAGCATCATGGAAACGGGAAATATGTTGATCTGCAGTAAAATTTCGTATCTGTTGATAGTCATTTGCCAGTTTACTGCTTGTTGGAGGAGCATTGTGATCGAGCACAACGAGCAGTTGTTCGGGATCAGATAATTTAACTCCTCCCATCTTATTGAAAATCGTCTTAATACCTGAGGTGTTATCGTGCGACAGAATGATATCGGGACGAGCAAATACAATCGTGCCCGCATCTGCTCCAAATATCTTTTCAACAAACGTCTTACCTGCCATTGATTATCTTTTACTTATTGAATTTATAATTTCAATAAATCGCCTCTTTTATAAATCTCTGATTGTACTTGTGAAAACTTTCCAATTTCAGTTGATTTATTATTTCTCAGATTTGTGATCAATCCACTTTCCAGATCAAGCCTGACCCTGTCTCTCTGGAGAAGTTCAAGCAATCTGAGATTGTCGTAAATTAAAACAGGGAAACCTGCATTAATAGCATTTCTCTCATAAATTGACCCAAATGATCGGGCAAGAATTGCCTGATTTTTTAATGCCTTAAAACAATCTACTGCCTGTTGTCTGGAACTGCCTGCTCCAAAATTTTTACCCGTAATGATAATGTCGCCCGGTTCTGATTTTTCAGCATAATCTTCCCAATCCTGCAAGTTCCCGAAGGTATATTGTCCCATTTCTTCAAGGCTGGTAACCGAAAGATGCTGATTGTGATAGATCATATCGGTGTCAATATTATCCTCATCAATTATCCATACCTTTCCTTCAAGAACGGTATTTATAAAAGGTCTGTCGATATCTTCACCAATACCAGCTTTTGTTTCTGCAGCAACTTTCAAAGACGTAAATAACGATGGGGCCTCAGGCAGGGAATCGGAAGTAGTAATATGTCCTGCAATAGCCGAAGCAGCAGCAACTGACGGAGACGAAAGATAGACATCACCCATGCCCTGTTTACCTGCGAAGTTTCTGTTTCCAGTGCTCACTGTCTTCTCTCCGGGTCCGTTTTGACCAATCTGGCCCGATGCACATCCGGCACAACCTGCATTGCCAAAAAGCGCTCCGGCGTCTTTGAATATTTTAATCAAACCTTCTTCCAGGCATTGATTCCAAACTTCATCCGTAGATGGAACAATTTTAAGAACAATACCGGGAGCAATCTTATTTACTTTAAGAATTTCAGCAGCTATTCTCATATCTTCAATACGCCCGTTGGTACAACTTCCAATAAAAACAGAATCTATCTTTGTCCCCTGAACTTTCTTAACAGGCACTACATCATGCGGTTTTCCGGGAAGGGCAATTGCCTGAAAACATTGCTTCAAATCAAAGGTGTAGGTTTTCGTATAGGATGCATCTTCATCGGGAGTTAGTTTCTCACATGCTTTTCCTGATCGCTCTGTACAATAGGCAAGGATCTCTTCTGAAGGGGTAATAAACAGGGCTATAGCACCCATTTCGGTGGCCATAGAAGAAATGGTGATACGTTCATCGAGGGAAAGTTTTTCAATCGCTGCGCCCTCCAGCTCAATAGAATAACCGAGCAGGGTGTTTGCACCAAATTCTTTAAGCAGGTTCAGAATAATATCTTTTACATGGACACCTTCAGACCTTTTACCGGTAACTGTAATCTTCACCGATTCGGGGACCTTGAACCATACCGATCCTCTCGACCATGCAGCAGCAATATCACGATCGCCCATTCCTTGTCCGAATGCACCAATTGCTGCCAGAATATTCGTGTGCGAATCGGTTGAAACAACTGTTGAACCTGGAACAGCCAGTCCTTTATCGATCGCCAGATGGGTACCAATACCACTGTTAATATCGAAAACAGGAATATTATAATCGCGTGCAAACAACCTGCAAATTTGCTGATTGGCAGCATATTTCTGGTCAGAACCCGTGGGATTACAATCAAATGTAAAGAAGGTTTTTGCATTATCATCCAATACAAGCTTGTTATCTTTCAAATTCTTCACCACATTAGCGCCTCCGAAATCTCTTGCCAGCCGCACATCAATTTTCACATCAATAATTTCTCCCGGAGTAACTACCTCATTTTCGGAATGAGCAGTAAGTATCTTTTCAATGATTGTCATGCCCATAGCCATTTATTTTAATCTGCTTTTAAATGGCAAAAACGTCATAAAATCAGCATGATGTACTATATAAGCTTCTGTAGTCCTTTTCACCATGTCACCTTCACCTGCATGAGCAGCAATAATATGGCATACCTCGGCCGGAATCCCACATTCTTCAGCAATGGAAACCCCGGAGAAAGGATGGCGCAGGTATTTTCCATATGTTCCCTGAATAGCTTTACCCTCATCATCCAGCACGTATTCAAGTAATTTTCCGACATCGCAAAGAATAGCTCCTGATAGTAACACATCCATATTAACAGGTAGTTCATCCTTAAAAAACTCATTTATTTTCAGGCCACTTTCCCGCGCAATATGAACTACTGCTCTCTTATGATCCATAAAACTGACTTTAAGATCGGGACCACACAGAAGAGTAAAGGGAATACGCTGTAAATCTTTAGCAGATAATACACTTCGTTCAAGTGCCAGTTCCCATGTCTTCGCTGTTTTTTCTCTTAACTCATCATCTTCTATCCAGTCGAGTTCGGGCCATAACGATCGTATATCTTCCATGGTTCTATCTATTTATTTTTTGAATTATAGCATCCGTCATTTGTTGAGTTGAAGCTGCACCTTTATAAATTACGTCAGGCTTTCCCGGCATCTTCATCATATCGTATGTTCGTACCTTTCCATCTGAAATAACTTCAGCAACACCTTTCCTGATCTTTGCTGATATATCATGTTCACCGATATAATCAAGCATCATGCAAGCAGATGCGATCATGGCTATGGGATTCACAATGGAGACTATATAACCGGCATATTTGGGAGCAGATCCGTGAGTGGGTTCGAATACGGCCACCTCTTCTCCGATGTTCGCACTGCAGGCAAAACCCAAACCACCAATAAGTCCTGCAAATCCATCCGACACAATATCTCCAAACATATTTCCGGCAACTATAACACCATAATCTTCAGGATTTTTTGTCAGCCACATCATCTGGGCATCAATATTTGTATTCCAAAGTTCTATTTGCGAAAAATCTTTCCGGATCTCTTTAGCCATCCTGAACATCATTCCTGAAGTTTCGCGGATAACATTGGGCTTTTCACATACCGTAACTGATTTATAGCCATATAGATTAGCATAGGCAAAAGCTGTATACAGAATTCTTTCAGTGGCATTTTTTGTAAAAATTCTTGTTGAAACAGCAAGTTCCTCTGCGGGTACTCTACCAAAATTCTTTACAAATTTTGGATGAGTCATCAAGGCAGCATGTATTTGCTTATCGGGATTACTCCATTCTACACCACTATATAAACCCTCGGTATTTTGCCTGAAAATAACAACATCAACTTCCGGTTCTTCAATCGCATCACCTCTTCCCCGACGAATAAAGTTTAAGGGGTTGCCTTTATAAGTTTTACAGGGTCTGATGCAAACATCAAGATTGAAATGTTGACGCAATCCTACTATAGGGCTTGAATATATAAATCCTTTACCCTGAAGTTCAGGCGATAATTCATTTGCGGCCTCATCTTTCGGTTTTGAAGTTATAGCCCCAAATAAGCCAATCTTATGCTTTTCGAGTAGTTTTATGGTCCTGTCGGGAAGCGGATTGCCTTCTTTCTTCCAAAATTCCCAGCCAATATCGCCTTCTACATAATCAGCTTTAAAGCCTGCTGCACCCATAACGCGGATAGCTTCCGAAAGCACCACTTGTCCTATTCCATCACCCGGCATTGTTACAATAGTTCTTCCCGACATTCGTTGTAATTTATTAATGTTTCATTTTGGAATTATTTGTCTCACAACATCAATCACAGTTCCATCGACCCACTTGACAGCAGCCACAATTTTATCCTTAAATTCAGGTTTTTTAGGTTTCCCACATATTTTTTCAACCTCATCTTTTAATTCATGGATTGATTTTATCGGTAAATCTGAACCCTTCACTTTTTCAAGCAGATCTTTTCTAAGCGGATTTATTGCAATTCCTCTCTCAGTAACTATCACATCAATTAATTCACCCGGGCCACAAAGTGTAGTAACTTCATCAACTATAACCGGGATCCGGTCGCGAAAGAGTGGGAGAGGGAGAATAACTGTTTTTCCAAACAGGCAATTTTGCCACCCGCCTATTCCATGTAGAAGATAGCCATCGGAGTGGGTAACTACATTACCATTGAAGTTTACATCCACTTCAGTAGCACCAAGAATAACAATATCTACCATTCCTGCAAAATTCCCTTTCGAATGATAGTTATAACTGGTAAACGGGCTTGTATTCGCATGGTTAAGGTTTTCACGTATCGACCTTACACCTTCCAGATCAAATGTTTGACCATCAAGAATGTATTCAACCAGTCCCTCTTCCAGCATTTCAACAAGGTATTTATTGCTGCCTGCTCTTGCAAATCGTGCTTTGATCCCCTTTTTGCGCATAATATCACGAAAGAAGGTACTGATCACCAGTGAAGTGCCTCCGGCTCCTGTCTGAAATGAAAAGCCATCTCCAATAAGACCGGACTCATCACAAAACTTTGCTGTGAGTTCAGCTATATGTAATCTGTCGGGGCTCTTCGTCATTTGAGTTGTACCCGAAACAATTTTCTCAGGAATACCAATTTTCTCTTCTTCAACAACAAAATCCACATAGTTACCCTGGATCTCCCATGGCAGACATGGGAAAGGAACAAGATTATCTGTCACTACAATTACTTTATCTGCAAACTGAGAATCGGCAAGGGCAAATCCAAGTGAGCCGCAAGCCGATGCTCCGGTAAGTCCGTTTGCATTACCAAAAGGATCAGCTGTGGGAGCAGCAATAACAGCGATATCAATTTCAACTTCGCCATCCTGTACCGCCTGATAACGTCCCCCATGAGAACGCAGAATACCGACCCCTTTCATTTTTCCTTCAGAGCAGAATCTTCCCAGCGGACCGTTCATACTTCCTTCAATACGATGAACAGTGCCATCCTTCAGCAATTCGATAAGTGGCCGGTGGCAAGGAAATGAAGCAGAAGGAAACCATACCATGTCTTTACATCCCAACTTCCTGATAATTTCAAAAATCTTAACGGCAATAAGATCTCCGTCTCTGAAATGATGATGCGTGGAAATTATCATTCCATCCTTAATGCCAGATTTTATCAGCGCATCTTTAAGACTTTTGACCAGCTTATTTCCATCAGATGGAAAATCAGAACAGGTTGATATTCGGGGCATTGCTTTTCTGCCGGAAGGCTGGAATTTGCCTACGCCCTGAAAAGGAATAACATTTTGTCCATTAATAGAATCAGGAATCATTCTTCCCAAGGCATTTTTTATCATCTTACTCATTTTCACTCTCCCTCCAGTTTTCCTTCAACAATCCACTGCTCAATGCAGTATTTAAAGTCGTTAAGGCACGTTTCACTATGGGAAGATCAATCATCTTTGATCCGATAGCTGTTACTCCCGAACCTTTACGCTGAGCTTCTTCATAAGCCAATACAATGGCTTTTGCCTTTTCAATTTCAGCCTGTCCCGGATTAAATCCCGTATTGATAATTCTAACCTGTCGTGGATGAATGCATCCCATACCAACAAAACCTAATGCTTTGGAGTTTGCAACATTTTCTCTTAGTCCATCCATATTTGAAACATCGGAATAAACCGAATCAATTGCCTGAATTCCGGCAGCCGAAGCTGCATTAACAATCGTACTTCTCGCATAAAATGATTCTTTTCCTCCTTCACTTCGCTTAGCACCTATGTCTGCAGTATAATCTTCAAGACCAATTGCCAGAGCCGCAATATTCTCAGAAGCCGTAGCTATGCTATAAGCATTTATCACTCCCAGTGCACTTTCAATTATAGGCATCAGATGAATTTGATGCTCAGATTTTTTAGCTATTTGGCTGATTTCTTCATCCACTTGTTTGATCTGAGCAGCTGTTTCGCACTTCGGAAGCAAAATAAGATTTACATTGTGCGGAACTATATACTTTAAGTCATTCATTCCCTCGGGAATCTGATTTATTCTTACCATTCTTTCAGCATCATAAAAATTAACAGATCTGAGTGCATTTCTAACCAGATACCTGGCTTCGTTCTTTTTATCCGGAGCAACTGAATCCTCCAGATCGAGAATAACACCATCGGCAGAATGTATGCCGGCATTGATCATTAGTTTTGGTGAATTACCGGGAATGTACAACCTTGATCGCCTGGGTTTATCTTTGTCGGTATGATATGTATTTTCACTGGTAAGTGGCAGCAGATACTCTTTTTCTGATGATACAACTTCCTTAATAGCTGATTCGAGTCGTGCTGCAATTACAAAATCGAGAGCCCCTTTATCTTCTATTGTAACTTTTGCATGCTGAATTTCAAAGAAGTTAAGAATATCCAGGCTAATGTTCCGGATAGAATCGCCATATAAAGAGGCAACCTTACTCCGGAGGTTAATTTCAATCCCTGATTCCTGAGCTAATTCAACAGACACATAACAATCTGATCGAATATAATCACCCTTATTACCAGCAGTTCCAGTCATTGCGGAGCGGATTTAAATTATATATACCCTGCCTGTATTGAATATCTATAATACTTAAGCTTGCGTTATTTTACTATGACATCTATCATAACAATGTTCAATAGATAAATAATCTATTTAATGGTATTTTGTAGCAAATTGGATATTTTTAAAGTTAAATGATTTGAATAAAAAGTGTTTAATGCTTTTTATTTTTTATTAGGTAGATTTTGTTTATCTGTCAGCATATACATACCTTGATTTATAGCAAACTTTATGAAATAATATAGTACTATAATAAATCAAATCAGTTTATTTTTTCACGTCTTAAAAATTCAAAATATGCATAAGGTTATTGTATTAGGAGCCGGCATGGTAGGTAGTGCTATGGCTATAGATATGGCTAAAGATCATAATGTAACGTTAACCGATTCAAGTCAGATAATATTAAATAAAGTAATACAAAAGTGTAATGCTTTGATTACACAACAGTTAGATGTAACCAATAAAGAAGAATTACAGCAAACGATAAAGCAACACGATTTGGTGTTGTGTGCTGTTCCCGGATTTTTGGGGTTCGAAACATTAAAAGCTATTATTGAAGCCGAAAAGAATGTTATTGATATTTCGTTCTTTGCAGAAAATTCGTTGGAGCTGGATGCTCTGGCAAAAGAAAAAAATGTTACTGCTATTGTAGATTGTGGTGTTGCCCCCGGAATGCATAACCTGATTTTAGGCTACCACAATGAAAAAATGAGACTTACTGATGTCGAATGTTTGGTGGGCGGTTTGCCTAAAGAAAAAAAATGGCCTTTTTATTACAAGGCACCATTTTCTCCAATCGATGTTATTGAAGAATATACACGTCCTGCTCGTTATGTTGAGGCAGGTAAATTAGTAGTTAAAGAACCACTTACTGATTGTGAATATGTTGAATTTGATAGAGTTGGCACCTTAGAAGCATTTAATTCAGATGGTTTACGAACAATTATTCATACTATGCCTGATATACCGAACATGAAGGAGAAGACTTTAAGATATCCTGGCCATGTAGAATATATAAGAGTATTAAAAGAAAGTGGATTTTTTAGCGAAGATAAAGTTGAGGTGAATGGGATAGAAATTTCTCCATTGGAATTTACCAGTAAGATATTATTTAACGAGTGGCGACTAGGTGAAACTGAAGAAGAAATCACTGTAATGAGGATTACTTTGAAAGGTGAGAATGAAAATGGACAAGATGAGGAAGTAGTTTACACACTTCATGACGAATATTGTAAGGAAACTCAAACATCATCGATGGCACGTACAACCGGTTATACAGCAACTGCAGCTGCCAATATGTTTATCGATGGCTTGTTCAAAGAAAAAGGTGTTTTTCCACCGGAGCTGATAGGCAAAAATGAAGTATGTTTTAATTATATTATGAAGTATCTGGAGGATAGAAATATTCACTATGTTAAGAGTCAGATCATTTGATATATTTTCCTGATGAACCGCGATGAACCCGGCAGGCTATCTGGGAATGCACCTGCTTGCAGGTTTACTTGCCGAAGGTAGGCAGACAGGTAGCTCGGAGTTTATGATATGCCATGCCTATATAGCTCCATCGGGGCAAAAGCATTAGTGCGTTTAATGCCGCATTTTCGGGATATAATTACATATATTAACATTTTTTTGTATATTGGTCTTATGCTGACAAAGAATGATATATTAGAAAAATTAAGAGACTTAAAACCAACTTTAGCCAGGGATTTTTTTGTAAAAGAGATTGGTCTGTTTGGTTCTTATTCTGATAATGAACAAAATGAAGAAAGTGATATTGATATACTAGTTGAGTTTGAAAAACCTATCGGATGGAAATTTTTCACATTAGAAAAATATCTCGAAAGTATTTTTAACAAAAAAGTTGATCTTGTTACCAGAAAAGCACTAAAAAAGCAATTAAAAGATACTATTTTATCTCAAACTCTATTTTTGTGAAAAAATCAGAAAGAAGCTTTTTACATATCTTAGAAGATATAGTTGCGTCAATATCTAAAATTTTGCACTATACTGATTCATTTAATTTAGAAAAGTTTAAAAATGATGATAAAACAGTTGATGCTGTTATAAGAAATCTTGAAATTACAGGAGAAGCTTCTAACAAAATTCCACCAAACATTAGAGATAAATACTCAGAAGTACCTTGGGACGAAATGTATCGAATGAGAAATAAAGCGATCCATGAATATTTTGGTATCGATTATGATATAATTTGGGATATTGTATCAAATTACCTTCCTGAAAATTTAATTCAAATTAAAAAAATCTTAGAAATAGAGAGTAGAAAAAAGCCTGACTAATCCTCATAAAACAGCTTGGATATTGGTGGTTTGCTAAGTAATTACTATTACAAAATTTACAAACGCATGATAACTAATAAAACAATTCGCTAGTAGTTTTAACAACTATGTATAAAGATAAAGGGAAACACCTGCCTGTTGATTGGGAGATATTTAGTACAGTAGAGCCGGCACTTGAATGGACACAACAATTCCAGTTGACTATTGAAGATTATGAGAAAATAATAAAAAATTTAGACAAGATCATTAGCTAATCTAATTTATTCTTCAATTAATTCTAATTCCTTTGCCTTTTCCACAAGAGCAATTCGTGTTTTTACATTCCACTTTTGAAAGATATTATGAAGGTGTTTTTTTCAAGGTTTTCGATCAGGTTTGATCGAATTACCAGATCATCGGTAATCGGTGGGCGATGGAGTTTGGTTCGGAGTATGATGTGAGAGTCAGGCATTTGGTTTCGTTAGATTGACTTATAAAGATACAAAAAGTAATTATTAGTCCTGATTAGAGCATTACAAGAATACTTTGGATTAGAGGGAAAGGAAATCTTGTTTTTTTACGCGGATCTCACCTTAAAATGTTAATCAAATCAATTTTAAAAGTGTACAGGATCACTAAAAATACAAAGCTGTTAGCAGGTAGTATGTTTTTTAACCTTGCTACTGACTTTTTTGATGATAAATATCACCGGTTTAATTAACAGAAATTTATTAGATTGTAAGATAAAAAGATCTTATGAGAAAGTTCATTTTATTCCCACTACTTTCGTTAGTGGTACTTGTTGCTACAAGATGTAAACAAGAAGCAGGCATATCCGACAATCCGTTACTTAGCGAAGTTCTGACCCCTTACCGGGTTCCTCCGTTTCAAAATATTTTGCCTGAACATTTTATTCCTGCCCTCGAAAAGGCAATTGAGGAACAGAATAGTGAAATCGATTCCATTGTTGCCAACGAAGAATCTCCAGGCTTTGAAAATACTATAGTTGCTTTAGATCGCTCAGGAAGATGGTATAAAACTGTGTCAGCAATTTTTAACGGCTTGAATTCAGCCGATGCAACTGATGAAATAAAAGCAATATCAGGTGATTTCCGGGCCAGGCAGTCAGCTCATAGGGATAATAAATTCTTGAATGCTGAGCTTTTTAACAGGATAGAATTTGTTTATAATTCTGAAGAAACACTTGATTTGACAACAGAACAGGAAAGTCTTCTGGAAAAAACTTACAAATCTTTTGTACGCAATGGGGCCAACCTTACAGAAAATAATAAGGACAGCCTTCGTGCAATCAATCTTCGGCTGACCGGGCTTAAGGACCAATTTGATAAGAACCTCCTGACTGAAACAAATGATTTTAAGCTGGTGATCGAAAGGAAAGAAGACCTCTCAGGTCTTCCCGACGATGTAATAACCAAT
>DAOUOU010000159.1 GCA_030626465.1 Bacteroidales bacterium | reverse complement strand
CGATTGGGTAATATTAACTCCCGGGGCGATACCTTGTAAAGCATCCATGGCGGATGTAGTATTCAAGGCCTGAATATCTTCACCCTTAACATTGAGGGTCGCTCCTGTATTCAGCTTTTTCTTCTGAACACCGTATCCAATGACAACTATTTCCTCTAATCCGATAATGTCTTCGATCATAGTCAGGTCAATAGTTGTTTGTCCGGTGAGGTTAACCTCTTCTGTTAAATAGCCTACAAAACTAAATACAAGTACATCGCCGATCTTTGCACTGATTGTAAAATTACCGTCGATGTCAGTTGTGGTACCCGTTGTGGTACCTTTTAGCTGGATTGAAACTCCGGGTAGGCCTGTACCCGTTGTTGCGTCCGTAACTTTTCCCGTTACTGTGACAGGCTCTTGCTGATTACCAGAATCGTTTGGTAATGAGCCGTAAAGACTGGTTTGTAGCATGAAAACCATTGCGGTCAACACAGCTACAATCCTCCATTTAGGTTTTTTAATTCTGATTTGCATGTTTTAAAATATTAGTTAGGGTAACTTTTAAAAGTGCTGTTAGGAATAGTATTATTTTATGAAGATTCTGTGAATTATTTTACATAGGCAACAGGTTTGAAAATATTTATGACAAATATAAAAAAACTTATCATTCCGGTTCAATCCATGAATTTCTGATGCCAATGTAAACAACTTATATTTCGCATCAAAAAATTTGAATTAATTATTATCATTTGCATACCTAATTATTATCATTTATACACCTTTATCTATCGGGTGATCAGACAATTTTATGCAGGTTTTCAGGATTGATTATTCAAGTTTAAAGAAGCTCATCATTCATTAATTCTTCTATATCGCTGATATTCAGTTGAAAAAATCATGTTATGCGCTAATTCCAGGATAAGATTAGATATGTACAATGCATGACGCGAAAGATAGAAGATATTATGTATGTCCTATTTCTCCACCAGAGATTTAAATTTCTCCAACTCAGTCTGGGCACGTTTTCTGATCATCTTCTTTAAAAAAGGTAAGATAAACTTTACGACTAATTTGGTGCCGGTTCCCTTTTCAGAGTTTTATATGGCTCTGCAGGAATATCATTAAAACATCTCCAGCAAAAGTTCTTTCATCATTTTATAATCGGTAACAACAGGAAAATCAGGGTAATCATCAATCACATTTTGCGGTGGTTTATAAAGAAAGGCCTTATCAGCTTCCTCAAGCATGCTTATATCGTTGTATGAATCACCCAAAGCTATTACGGTATAATCCAGACTTTTCAAAGCTTTAATTACCTGTCTCTTCGGCTCTTTCTGCCTTAATTTATAGCCCACTATCCTGTTCGTTTCATCTATCTCAAGTGAATGACAAAACAATGTTGGGTAATCCAACTGTCTCATTAAAGGATCAGCAAACTCAACAAAGGTATCTGAAACAACAATCAACCGGGTGACTGATTTGAGCCAGTTGATCATTTCTTTTGCTCCTTCCAGCGGTTTCAGTGTTCCTATAATTTCCTGAATATCTTTTAAGGTAAGATTATGTTCATCAAGTATCTTTAATCGATAATTCATCAGTTCATCATAATCCTTTATATCGCGGGTAGTAAGTTTTAGTTTATCAATCCCTGTTTTCTGAGAAACGTTGATCCATACTTCAGGAACCCATACTCCTTCAAGATCGCAACAAACAATATGCATAGTACTCCTTTTTTATTAGTTTTCCTCTGCGAATCTTCTCGATTCTCTGCGCAACTCGCTGTTATAACTCTTTCACAAAGCTTTGCCAGGGAATCACCAGATATCGTCAAAAGAATTACATTATTGATAGTTATCCTTCAGGTATTGCCTGAAAATTTCATAATTGTTTTCGAGTTTCACAAATTGTTCTGCCTTTTCCTCCAGTCCTTTCAGGCTTATTGGTAACTCAGGATCGAATCCTAATATATTCTTTATTTCCTTCGGGAATTTCGCCGGGTGTGCTGTTTCAAGGCTTACAGCTACCTGTTCCGTGTCATGTTCTTCCGGGGTAAATTTAAAATAATGGCGCAATCCTGCCCAGCCTACTGCACCATGGGGCTCAAGCAAAGCTCCATGTCTTTCATACACCATTTTCAACGTCGCCAGAGTCTCTTTATCATCAATGCTAACTGTAAACATATCCTGTTTCATGGCATTCATGTCTGGTTGCTTTACTACTTCTCCCTTCTCATTCATCACACCACCATAGAGTGCCACAATACGGGCCATGTTACTGGGATGCCCCACATTCATTGCACTTGAAATACAATTGAGCGAGGGAACAATTGTCTTGTAATTCCCACTCTTAAAATATTCAGGTACCTCATCGTTCTTATTGGTGGCTACCACGAACTTTCTCAAAGGCAATCCCATTTTATGTGCGATCAGACCCCCCATCAGATCACCGAAATTTCCCGATGGAACAGAGAAAATAATCTTCTCTCCCTTCGATACACTGCAAAGTCTTGAATAAGCATACATATAATATATGCTTTGAGGAATAAGTCGTCCGATATTGATCGAATTTGCAGAGGAAAGGTTCAGAGAAATAAGGTCACGATCGTTAAAGGCCGTTTTAACAAATGCCTGACAATCATCAAACTTCCCGTCAATAGAAATGATCTGAACATTCTTTTGCAGTGTGGTCATCTGCTTGCGTTGCCGATCAGTTACTTCCTTTTCGGGAAACAGAACAATTACTTTAATATTATCGAGACCATAAAATGCATTGGCAATGGCACTTCCTGTGTCGCCCGATGTAGCTGTCAGAATCAAAAGATTTCTGTTCTCCTTATTGAGGAAATACTGCATAAGACGGCCCATCATACGTGCGGCAAAATCTTTAAACGATGCTGTCGGCCCCTGATCGAGATGCATAATGTACTTCTTCTCATATACTTTTTCAAGAGGTACATCATAATTGTAAGCATCCTTGACAAGTGCCATCAGCTCTTCATCTTCAATTACATCGTGCAGGTACTTACGTGCAACATCGAAGGCAATTTCGTAATACTCTTTTCGTGAGAAAGATTTGATCTCTTCCTTTGTAAATGCTGGAATAGACTCAGGCATATATAGCCCTCCGTCAGGTGCAAGACCTTTCAGGAGAGCATCTTTGAATGACACTTTATCTGCTGTTAAATTTGTTGAATAATAGAGTGTTTGCGACATTCGTCAGTTAATTTTCATTAGCGACTGTAAATACTCAAATTCGGCGGTGCCAAAGTTATGAAATGATTCCAATTTCATATCAGCAAAATCGTACTTTGTATCGTGAAAATTGCCGTCTTTAAGGAAAGCAACCAGTTTCAAATGAGCTGCTTTTGCAGATAGCATCCCCTTTAGAGAGTCCTCGAAGGCAATACAAAATTCAGGGTCAACCCCCATCTTTCTGGTAACAGACAGATATATTCCTGGATGTGGTTTTCCCAGCGGTTCTTCCTCTCCTGTATAGAGCAGTTCAAAATAGTCCTCCAGCTTAAACTTTTTTACCACCCCATCTATCAGGCTCATTTTCGAGGATGAGGCGATAGCCATGGGCAAGTGCTTTTTTCTGAGTAAGTCCAGTACCTTTTTTACACCCGGCATTAACTTTCCTTTTTTCAATATAAGCTCCTCGGCTGTATTATTTAATTCATTCGTGATTTGATGAATCGACTGATCCGGATCTTCCAAATGCCTGAGCCAGTATTTTACAGCTTCGGTTGTTGACAGTCCTAATGCATCAGTAAGCTCCTGCTCTGAGAGATGTATGCCTTCTTTCCTAAAAATATCTATTTCAGCTTCCATCCAGAGAGGCTCCGAATCCACAAGTGTGCCATCCATATCGAATATTATTCCTTTGATCATCTGTAATGGGTTGTTTTAATCTCCTGAAGAATATCTTTATAACCCGCCTCTTTGATAAATGCCTGAACGGCTAATTTTTCAAGCTGGTCTGTAATACCCTGTAATGCCGACACAACTATTAATACAAGTTTATCCTGTCTTTCAACTATCTTTTGCACTCCTTTCATCCTTTCGGCAGAAGCAACGGATGAACCTCCGAATTTCAGTTCTTTCATGACATCATATTTAATGCGATTCGAAAATAAGTATTAATTATAGAATTAAATACTTCTGATTGGTATAAAAAAAGGGGCTTGCGCCCCGGTAAAGTCCTTTAATTATTCTGATTAAGCACTAAAGGTAGGGACTTCCATGTCGACCTTTTTAATCAACCCTTGCAACACAGTACCGGGTCCAACTTCTGTAAAGGATGTAGCACCATCCGCGAGCATATTCTTTACCGTTTGAGTCCATCTTACCGGAGAAGTCAATTGCAATTTCAGGTTTTTCTTAATCTCACCAGGATCAGTTACTGCCAGCGCATTCACATTCTGATATACCGGACATATCGGAGCATTAAAATTCGTACTTTCAATAGCTTCTTCAAGCTCAATGCGCGCCGGTAACATAAGAGGCGAATGAAATGCACCTCCTACTTTCAACTTTAATGCTCTCTTTGCTCCCATCGAAGAAAGTTTTTCAATAGCCATATCAATCCCCTTTTCTGAACCTGAAATTACTATCTGGCCCGGACTGTTATAGTTTGCCGGCACAACAATTTCCGGAATCTCATTACATACTCTTTCCACCTGCTCATCATCCAGCCCTATTATTGCTGCCATCGTCGAGGGTTCAAGTTCGCAAGCTTTTTGCATCGCCCGGGCTCTTTTTGATACAAGTACCAGACCATCCTCAAATGATAGTGTGCTGTTCGCCACAAGGGCTGAAAACTCCCCCAGGGAATGTCCTGCAACCATCTCTGGTTCGAACTGATTGCCCAGGGTCTTTGCCAGTATCACCGAGTGCAGAAAAATTGAAGGCTGTGTGACTCCTGTCTGCCTCAGATCTTCATCGGTACCATCAAACATCAGGCTTGTAATGTTAAATCCCAGTATTTCGTTTGCCTTATTAAACAACTCTCCGGCCAACTGTGAGCTTTTGTAAAGTTCTTTGCCCATGCCAATAAACTGGGCACCCTGCCCGGGAAAAACAAATGCCTTCATAAAGAATTATTTTCTAAAGTGAATCGCAAAGGTAATCATTTGATTTTTTGCACGAAGAATATTGAGAAACGCAAAGCCAGACTTTACAGAGCACTAAGAGATCTTTGCTCCCAACAGATGTATAAATTCTTCGCGGGTTTTTGGATTGTTCATAAATGCTCCTGTAAAAGCACTTGTTGTTGCCCTGGAATTCTGATTCCTTACCCCACGCATTAACATGCAGAGATGCTTGGCTTCAATGACAACAGCGACACCCATTGGACTTAAAGTCTGTTGAATACAGTCGCGAATCTGTACCGTAAGACGCTCCTGCACCTGCAATCTGCGTGAGAACGCCTCCACAACCCTCACAATCTTACTTAATCCTGTAATATAACCATTAGGAATATATGCTACATGAGCCTTGCCAAAAAAAGGGATCATGTGGTGCTCGCACAGAGAATAAAGTTCGATGTCTTTCACCAGTACCATTTGTTTGTAATCCTCTTTGAACTTAGCGCTCTCCAATATAGAAGCAGGGTCGATAGCGTAACCATGAGTAAGGTACTGAAGAGAACAGGCAACCCTTTTAGGAGTGCTTGCTAATCCTTCCCTTTTAGGATCTTCACCCAGATTTTTTAATACCTCAACATACGATTTTGCTAATTTGTTAGTGATTTCTTCATTAAAAGCTTCTGGCAAATCAAATCCTTCATTATATTCGGTGCTCTGTAAAAAATCATTGCATTTCATTTTTTAATAAATTTAGATTGGCTTGAAAATAAGTTTTCCCTGCAAAATGATTAACTTTAAAACAAGCAGTGAATCATCCATCAAATATAGAAACAAAATAGCATAACCTTCTAATTCTTTAAATATTGAGAATACTTATCGTTGCCTCCTCAAATCGCGAAACAGTTGATTTTGTCAGTAAACTGGATTTTGTTCATCAGATAGAATCGCATTACAAAAGTTATAAGCTTGGCGATATGGGTATAGACGTACTGATTACAGGCTACGGAAGCGCCTTCACGGCATACCATCTTACCAGGGCGCTCAATATGATCAATTACGATCTTTTAATCAATATTGGATTGGCCGGCAGCTTCGACCATTTTCTCGAACAGGGTTTTGTGGTGAATGTTGTGCAGGATCAATTTGCTGATCTCGGTGTAGAGCATAAAAATAAATTATTTACCCTGTCGGAAGAAGAGTTAATGAATGAAAATGAGTTTCCTTTCACAGAAGGTAAGTTGAACAGCCTTGGAAATTTTGAGATTGAAGAAGTCGAATCGCTGATACCTGTTAAAAGTATAACTGTTAATACGCTGCGCAGTAATCCAAAGTGGATCAATATCATGCGCACTAAATATTCGCCTGAAATAGAAACCATG
>DAOUOU010000219.1 GCA_030626465.1 Bacteroidales bacterium | reverse complement strand
TCAAATCTTGCATCGGTTAAGTTTCTTGTAGCATTCTTTTGTGATCTGCAAAATTTCTGAATTCGTGTCTGGTGTCCATCCCGGATATCCATCGCTGTGCGTTACATTTCCTCCTGCCAGAAAAAACTGACTTTCAATTCGGTTGGCTATATTCTTTTTTGCGGATTCAACCGAACTACGCTGGCTGGTTACGATTTTAACAGAATTACCATCAAGAAACTTAACCGATGCAAGATTTGAGGAGGTCTGAACCAGTCCGGGTATTTCCCGACTCATTTCTATAACTCCGTTAGGACAAGCGTATAATGCATTCAAAACTCTTTTCTGTGATTTGTTCTTCATTACTGATTCAGGTAAATCCGTTTCAGTAATTAGAAATTTCAGGTCAGGTTCCGTAACAATAAATTCGTGTTTTATTGTTTGTTCAAATTCCTGGCAGAATACAAGGAACGGTTCTTTGTGTTTTTTCTTCAGGACAATTATAGCATCAGCTTCCCTGGGAATGGCATTTCTGAGATTACCACCCTTAAAGTCATACAATTTTATCTTAAATTGCTTTTGAGCTTCCCATAAAAGGCGAATTAGTATTTTATTAGAGTTACCGCGACCTTTCTCGATATCATCACCCGAATGTCCTCCTGTTAAGCCTTTTATGCTTATTGAAAATGCTATTGCATTCTCATATACGGGTTTGGTATGGTATGGAATAGTAATTATCGTGTCTAATCCTCCTGCACAACCGATGAATAACTCACCTTCGTCTTCCGAATCGAGATTGATAAGAATACTACTGTTAATAAAATCAGGTTTAATATTATAGGCACCGGTAAGCCCGGTTTCTTCATCAACTGTGAACAAACATTCAATCGGTCCGTGTTTAATCGAACTATTAGCAAGTATGGCCAGTTGTGCAGCAATACCTATTCCGTTATCAGCACCTAATGTTGTACCTTTTGCTCTAAACCAGCCATCGTCTGTGTATGCCTGAATCGGATCGGTCTCGAAATTATGTTCTGTATCGCCGTTTTTTTCACATACCATATCCATATGACTTTGAAGAACAACCATTTTTTTGTTTTCATAGCCTGCAGATGCTGGTTTTGAAATAAGAATGTTGCCAATACTGTCTTTTTTGTACTCTAAATTATTTTTCTCAGCGAAATCAAGAACATAAGCAATAATTTTTTCTTCCTTTTTTGATGGACGAGGTATTTGAAGTATTTCTGTGAAATATTTCCAGAGCAGAGATGGTCTCAGGGTATTCAGATTGTCCATGTTTTTTGTTTTAAAGTTAGAAATAATCATCATTTCAGCCAATAATAAGTCAGGCAATAAGAATATTCGACAGTCTTAAATCGCTTTCATACCTTTCTTTTTTGAAAACCAGAGATATTTTATACTTTCGTTACCCTGAAGAAGCATTGCAGAGAATGCCAAAGCACCATTAAACCTATGCTGACATCCGATATCATACTAGTTTTTATATCCATTGCCTTCATTTTGTATTCTCTGTACAAGGAAGTTTTTGGTCCTGCTTTTACTTTCCTCCTGGCTATTCTGTTTCTGGGTCTTTTTAATGTGCTAACTGCAGGAGAAATACTGGCAGGACTTGGAAACGTTCAGGTAGCAATTATTTTGCTTCTGCTATCTCTTGGAGATATGATTCGAAAAACGGCAATTATTGAGAAAGTATTCGATCGACTCTTCCGTTCTGCAAGAAGCTATAATGGATTTCTCAGCAGAATGATGCTGATTGTGGCGGCATTTTCATCCTTTCTGAACAATACTCCCTTGGTGGCCATTATGATGCCATACGTACATAGTTGGTGCAAAAGAAACAATTATTCGCCTTCAAAGTTTTTAATCCCCTTATCATATGCTGCCATACTCGGTGGCTCAATTACTCTTATTGGTACTTCAACAAACCTTATTGTAGCCGGTATGGTAGAAGAACAGACCATCTTTCCAAATTTGAAACCTGTTCAGATGTTTGATTTTATTTATGTAGGTATCCCAATGATTCTTATAGGTTTCCTTTATATTCTTCTCATAGGTAAAAAATTGCTGCCAGATAGGAAAGCTGCTGACGATAAAGATAGAACATCTACTCGCACTTACTTTATTGAGGCCAGGGTGAGAAGGGGTTCTTATTTGATCGGGAAACAGATCGGAAAGACAAATCTGCGAAATATTAAAGGATTATTGCTGGTGGAAATTATTCGCGAAACACATTCTATTGAGGGTTCTCAGCCTGATACAGTAATCAGGGAGGATGATATTCTTGTCTTTGCCGGCGATACACAGAAAATTGCCGATCTGGTTGAAACAGAATCAGGACTTGTGGTGCCTGAGGTCGGGATGCTCTCCAGGGCAAAAAAAGCAGAAGTCGTGGAACTGGTTGTATCACAAAATTCTACTCTTATCGGTAAAGAAGTACAGGAAGTTAATTTCAGGGCCAAGTATGATGCAGCAGTACTGGCTGTTCATCGAAATGCTGAACATATCAGTACTAAAATCGGGAAGGTTGAATTGCGTGCAGGAGATGTATTACTGGTATATGCCGGAGCAGCATTTGATAGTCGCACCCAATTATCACAGGATTTTTATTTCATTTCCCGGATCAAGGATTATGTGAAGGTTGAGAATTATAAAGTATATACACTGCTTGTAGGACTTGTAGTTGCCATATTGCTATCCGCTTTTAATATATTAAGTCTTTTCCATGGTTTACTGATACTGATAGTTATGGCGATGGCTTTTAAAATAACTACTCCAAAGGATTTTCCAAAGAGTCTCGACTATAATCTGGCCCTGATCATCGTATTGTCTTTAGCCTTGGGCACGGCGATGGTAAAAACCAGGGCTGCGGAGCTTATTGCAGATGGAATAATCTCACTTTTTATGCCGCTCGGAAAGATCGGTGTTTTGTTCGGAATTTATCTGATTACAACAATACTGGCAGCCTATATTACTAACAAAGCATCAGTTGGTATTATTTTCCCTATTGCTCTTACGGTGGCGAGTAATCTTAATGTAACACCAACACCATTTATTCTGACTGTTGCATATGCTTCAGCGGCTAATTTCATGACCCCTATAGGCTACCAGACCAACCTGATGGTTTATGGGCCCGGCAATTACTCTTTTACTGATTTCTTTAAAGTAGGAGCTCCCTTAACGCTTCTTTACATGATAACAACAGTCACGGTCCTTTCTCTTATTTATTTTTAATATGGACGATCTGCAGAAATTGCTCAACATTGCTATAGAGGCAGCTCTTAAGGCGGGAGAAAAAACCCTTACATATTTCAGGGGTGATTTCGATATTCTGCTGAAAGATGATAATTCCCCTTTAACACTTGCTGATCTGGAATCAAATAAGGTGATCAATGATCATTTATCAGAAACAACGATACCTGTAATGAGTGAGGAAAATAAAATTCTACCTTTTAACACAAGAGATGATTGGGAACAATTATGGCTCGTTGATCCATTGGATGGCACCAAGGAATTTATAAACAGAAGGTCTGATTACACCATTAATATCGCCTTGATTGATAAAAACAAACCCATTCTGGGAGTGGTTTTCATTCCCGCTAAATCGATCCTCTATTATGGACTGAAAGGATTAGGCAGCTTTAAAGTTGATGTCACCACAAAAACTGAGATTAACCTGATAAAGAATCAATCCGTAAGAATCCAGGCAGAAAACATCCACAAAAAAATAGTAGTTG
>DAOUOU010000168.1 GCA_030626465.1 Bacteroidales bacterium | reverse complement strand
ATGTTCAAGGTTTTCATACACTGACATAATCTGAACAGGAGTAGTATCTTTTGAGCTTAATCCGTAGCGACCGCCAACAATAAGGGGAGCATTCTCCCTGCCATAGAATACTTCACAAACATCAAGATAGAGCGGTTCTCCATTTGCACCCGGTTCTTTGGTTCGGTCAAGAATTGCTATTCGTTTTACAGAGTCGGGCATCACATTCATAAGGTATTTGGTTGAAAACGGGCGATAGAGATGTACAGAAATCATCCCTACTTTCTTTCCTTTTCTGTTCAAATAATCAATTGTTTCTTTAATGGTGCTTGTTACAGACCCCATGGCCATGATGATATTCTCTGCCTGCGAATCACCATAATAGGTGAATGGATGATATTCTCTCCCGGTAAGTTTTGTTATTTCCTGCATATACTCTTCCACCAGATCAGGAATAACCTCGTAAAACTTATTGGCAGCTTCACGCGACTGGAAATAGATATCCGGATTCTGGGCTGTTCCCCTTGTAACGGGATGTTCCGGATTCAATGCTCTGAGCCTGAACTCCTGAAGCGCTTTATAATCTACAAGTTTGGCCATTTGTTCTGTTGTTGGCGCTTCTACCTTCTGAATTTCGTGTGAAGTACGAAAACCATCAAAAAATTGCAAGAAAGGTATCCTTGATTTTATGGAAGTAAGATGTGCAACTGCGGCAATATCCATTATTTCCTGCACGCTGCCGGAAGCCAGCATAGCAAAACCTGTTTGCCGGACACTCATCACATCACTATGATCCCCAAAAATAGAGAGAGCCTGAGCAGCCAAACTTCGTGCCGAAACATGGAAAACAGCCGGTAACAGTTCCCCGGAGATCTTATACATATTTGGGATCATCAATAACAAACCCTGAGAAGCCGTAAAGGTAGATGTAAGTGCTCCTGCCTGCAGAGAACCATGAACTGCACCTGAAGCACCACCTTCTGACTGCATTTCAGTTACTTTAACAACTTCTCCAAAAATATTCTTCATTCCGTTTGCCGACCACTCGTCTATATATTCTGCCATAGTCGACGAAGGAGTTATGGGATATATGGCAGCTACCTCACTAAACATGTAAGCTATATGCGAAGCTGCATAACTCCCGTCACAAGTAATAAAATTCTTATCAGTCATACTAATACGCTTATTTTTAATACTTTAACTAATCTTTCAAAAAATGAGTTTACAAAATTAATACAAATCGCTATTTATCGATGCCCTCATGAGGCTTTTCGAGCTTATTCATTTTGATTTCAAATAAGCTGTGTGGAAAAATAAAAAAGGGTGCACTCAAGACACCGAGACACCCTTTGATGAGCTATTTGAATGCATTTACTCTCCATTCATTGAAATCAGGAATTCTTCATTACTCTCCGTTTTCACGAGTCGATCCCGTAAGAACTCCATTGCTTCAACAGAATTCATATCGGTAAGGTATTTTCTAAGTATCCAAATCTTGTTGAGCATATTTTTATGAATCAATAAATCTTCTCTTCGCGTACTGGAGGCTGTAATATCCACGGCGGGATATATCCTTCGATTCGATAATTTACGATCAAGCTGAAGCTCCATATTACCAGTACCTTTGAATTCCTCAAAGATCACATCGTCCATTTTCGATCCGGTTTCGGTCAATGCCGTTGCAATGATGGTCAATGATCCGCCATTTTCAATATTTCTTGCCGCACCAAAAAATCTCTTTGGCTTATGAAGGGCATTAGCATCCACACCTCCGGATAAGACTTTTCCCGATGCAGGAGCAACAGTATTGTAAGCCCTTGCCAGACGAGTGATTGAATCAAGTAAAATGATTACATCATGTCCGCACTCAACCATACGTTTTGCTTTTTCCAAAACAATATTGGATACCCTGACATGGCGTTCGGCAGGTTCATCAAAAGTTGAGGAGATTACCTCTCCTTTAACACTCCTGGCCATATCGGTTACCTCTTCAGGTCTTTCATCAATAAGGAGTATAATTAAATAAGCTTCAGGATGGTTAATTGCAATAGCATTTGCAATATCTTGTAAGAGAATAGTTTTCCCGGTTTTTGGCTGTGCCACGATCAATCCACGCTGTCCTTTACCAATTGGTGAAAACATATCAATTACCCTGACTGACAGATTCGCTTGTTCACCGGGCTTGATAAGAGTGAATTTTTCATTAGGGAATAAGGGAGTCAGGTAGTCAAAGGGTACCCTGTCACGGATATAACCTGGATCACGACCGTTGATTTCCTCTACTTTTATTAGCGGGAAGTATTTTTCACCTTCCTTAGGAGGTCTGATCGTTCCTTCTACCGTATCTCCGGTTTTAAGACCAAACAATTTAATTTGTGATTGAGAAACATAAATATCATCTGGTGAATTTAAATAGTTGTAATCAGCAGAACGCAGGAATCCATATCCATCGGGCATTATTTCCAGCACACCCGAATTACTTATAACTCCATCAAAGTCAACAATTTTATCAGGTTTTCTCTCATCAGCAAACTTTATTTTTATTTCACTCTCCGTTGTAATTGTTCTGGAACCTTCAGGAGATTGAACAGTATCTTCCTTTCTGGAACCTTCAGGAGATTGAACAGTATCTTCCTTTCTGGGACTAAAATGAGTAGTATTCTTATTCAGATCAGAAAATTCATTCTTATCACTGGAGTTGTTTTTAAGGTTTGCCTCAACCTCTGCAACGGCCGCATTTATCCTTTCAGAATCTGAAGAACCTTTGATCTTATCAACACGTCGACGACGCACCCGGAGCTTCTTATCCCCCCTCTCATCTCTTGCAATATTACTTGCCTTCTTTTTCGGGTGCTGTGGCGAAGGTTCATCGCTCTTTTTTTCTTTGCTCACCTTTTTGTTTTCAGTAGCTGATATCGCTTGCTGGTCAAGGATTTTGTAAATTAAATCTTGTTTCCGAAGCGTATCTATTCTTTTAATTTTTAGTTCTTTTGCGATCTCTCTTAAATCTGAGACCAGCTTTTTGTTCAACTCAAGAATGTCGTACATAGATATAATAGGGACTTAATATGTCAATTTCAATTCTTAACTAACGATAAAGATATTTTCAAAAGGAATTGTGTTTTGAACAAGGACTTTCTATAGTAGGAAAATCTCTACAATAATAAGTATTTACTTATAATATCCAAAATATTCTTGAAATTTATTTTACAGGAAATAAAAGAATGGGATTTTTTACTATTTTTAAACCTTTATTCAGGGTAACAAACCGACCTTTATATTCGTATGACTTTGTAGTTGTTGATAGAAATGCCCCTGTATAAATTTAACACGGTATTGGTCGATAGAAACAAACCTTCTCATCATGAGACAACTCAAGATCATTAAACAGGTCACTAACCGAGATACGCCCTCGCTTGATAAGTACCTTCATGAGATCGGAAAAGAAGAGTTGATCAATGCCGAAGAAGAAGTTGAACTTGCCAGATTAATAAAAAAAGGTGATCAATCTGCACTTAACAAGTTAATTAGAGCAAATCTGCGTTTTGTTGTCTCTGTCTCAAAGCAATACCAGAACCAGGGATTAAGTCTTCCGGATCTGATCAATGAAGGAAATCTTGGATTAATTAAAGCTGCTCAAAGATTTGATGAAACACGCGGTTTTAAATTTATTTCTTATGCAGTATGGTGGATCAGGCAATCTATTCTTCAGGCGCTGGCCGAGCAGGCAAGGATTGTGCGACTCCCTTTGAACAAAATAGGATCAATAAATAAAATAAACAGGACATTTGCAGATTTGGAACAGAAATTTGAACGTGAACCTTCGGTGCAGGAAATAGCGCAAGTGTTGGAAATTGCTCCCGAAGAAGTTAAAGAGTCACTGAAAAGCTCTGGCAGACATGTATCTATGGATGCACCCATTACTCAGGATGAGGGTGGAAATATGTACGATGTTATGCTTAGCAAAGACACCCCTCCGCCTGATAAAGGATTACTTAATGATTCCCTGAGAAAAGAAATAGAAAGAGCCCTGTCAACTCTTACCTATCGGGAAGCCAATATTATACGCCTCTATTTTGGATTGAATGGAAAACACCCTCATACTCTGGAAGAAATTGGTGAAGAATTCAGTCTGACCCGCGAAAGAGTGCGCCAGATTAAAGAAAAAGCAATTAAAAGGTTAAAGAACGCCACCCGTTGTAAAAATCTTAAGACATATTTGGGTTAAGCGTCCCCGTTCTCAATTTTATTTTGTATTCGAATTTTTCTTTCTGATTTAATGATTAACACTATTTTTGGACAAAAAAATAATGAATCGATACATTTCACCTTCTATTCTGGCAGCAGATTTTGCAAACCTTGAAAAAGAGATTTCAATCATTAATAAGAGCAATGCAAGTTGGTTGCATTGTGATGTTATGGATGGCGTTTTTGTTCCGAACATCTCTTTCGGAATACCGGTGATTGAATCGATTTCTAAAATAACAAAAAAGCCACTGGATGTACACCTCATGATTATAGAACCAGCTAATCATATTGATAAATTTTGCGACCTTGGCATTGATATTCTTACCATTCATCAGGAGGCGTGCAAGCATCTTCAACGTGGTATTTTGCAGATCAGGGAGAAAGGTGTAAAAGCAGGAGTCTCAGTTAGTCCTCATACTTCAGTAAGTGTTTTATCAGAAGTAATTGCTGATCTGGATCTTGTACTTATTATGAGTGTGAATCCCGGATTTGGAGGACAGGAATTCATTGAAAACACATACCGCAAAGTATCCGAATTAAAGAATATGATTGAAAAGTCAAACTCAAAGGCACTTATTCAAGTCGATGGAGGAGTTACTCTGGAGAATTCAAAAAGACTTTTCAATAGTGGTGTTAATATACTGGTTACCGGGACTGCTATTTTTAAATCAGACGATCCTGCCGGCATCATTGATAAATTGTTAGCTATCTGATTTCCCGGCAAGATAGTTATTCATATATGAGAATTTATCAGTGAGTTTTCCTTTTTTTAAAATAGTTGCATTGTCAATTATTTCTGACTTCCTGCCTGAGAGTAATTCAGGTATTACAACACCGGCAAGTTTCTCCCCAAAATCCCCTGATGAATCACGGGGTAATTCTCCGGGTAAATTATCAACAGCCATAACGGTTATTTTATCTGAAATAAATGGTTCTGTTTCTTTGCCGTTGAAAACATCATATCCATAAAATGGAGAGCTGATAGATGAGGCTCTTATTGTGGAAGGAATTGGGCCATTGATATCACAACTGATATCAGCAATTAATTTTAAGTTAAAATCCGGTTTAAGCATTTGTTCCCTGGTAAAGAATATTGGTGAACGATTATCCCAGAAATGACAGGCAATAAAAACATTTGCCCTGGAAGCATACTGAAAAAAAGCAGATTTGAATTCTTCAGGATGATGGACGAATTCATCAAAATCAAATGTTTCCCCCTCCTTGTGTATGGTGTAATGTTGTGGCCCTATCTGGCAGTACACATTCTTCTGGTAAGTATCCGGGAAATCTTCCGGTTCAACTCCCGCTATGCCTGCAACATTCAATATCTCGATTGCACCTGAGGCAACTCTGCCCTCACCGGTTAATACTATCCTTACAGGTTCAGTTAAATATACTTTTGCCAAATCTCTTTTCACCTCCTGCAGATCGGTACATTTGTGAGCCGGTTTTAATTCAAAAGAATTAGTCAGCTTTCCATAACCGATCAAAGCATTGTAGGCTCCGACTATCCCTGCCCAATACCCAAAGGCAATAACCCGTATTGAATCCTTCACCAGGTACTCATAATCAATCAGTGTTATGCCCAGATCTGATGACTTTTTGAATGGTATCTGATTGTGAGGCTGTTTCTTGGCTGTATGGGAAAAGCAAAAATAAGTTTTTCCGGCGATAAGATGTTCAATATCAATTTCTTTGACTCCAAACAAAACATCACAATGACTAACATCTTCCACCACATCAATTCCCAAAATCCGGTATTCCTTATCAGAAAATGCTCTGTCAGAGCTTGACTGGACTATAAATTCATGCTGCGGGTATTGCCTT
>DAOUOU010000137.1 GCA_030626465.1 Bacteroidales bacterium | reverse complement strand
ATGAACTGGAATTGCCTTTCTACAATAATTCAACCTCTACGAGGTAATTAATATGAACTGGAATTGGCTTTCTACAATAATTCAACCTCTACGAGGTAGTTCATCGATTCATTCAGAATTTATAAATACACAACCATTTGGGCTTATTCCACACTCATATGTACCCAATTCATTTCCATCGGTTGAATATCTTTTTAATGTCCCGGCCGATGTATACGAAGTAGCAAGAGTTAAATACAGGACATTTGTATTCGGATCAATATTAAATCCATAAGCAAAATCGTCGATAATCTTGATCGGAGATTCAGATCCCGACACTACCTGCAAACTGTAGATTCCTCCGAAAGTATAGCCACCACCAAAATACAATACTCCTGTATTATCTATTTCAAGTTGAAAAGGATGTTGAGTGTCAAAAAGTGTTTCATCCATAACAACAAGGTCTGTTTCAGTATCAATTTTATATAGTTTTGAAGGAGTTTCTTCGAGAATAGGAGAGGGGTCTTCCGGGCCGTAAATAATTTTTCCGAAACAAAGTACCCAGATGTCTCCCTGCGGATCAACAACAAGATCAACAGGAGCATATTTTACTCCAATGTTTTTAATGACTTCACTGGTGATTATATCCACAACGGTTATCAGGGAATCAACACCCCATCCACCCGAATTAGCAATATACAATTTGTTGTTTTGAATCACCATTTTGTCCGGTCCTGAGGATGTAGCTATTGATCCGGTGACTTCATTCGTATTCAGATCAACTATTTTCACCGAATTATCTCCCCAACAACTTATATAGGCTGTATTTTCGACAGCTACCATATACCTTGGTGAAGGGACACCGGCAATAACATCTTTTTCTTTGAAAGTTTCCGCATCAACTATTTCAACCTTACTGGAATTATTTACAACAAGGTAAGCATTCTCATTATAGATTGTTATGGATTGAAGGACATCTCCAAGGCTTCTGTTATTTGCATTGTAAAAAATATTGTTGTATACAATATCGATAGAATCATTGTAAAAGCTTATCGATGCATCTCCTGTACCGAAATTTCCCTCGCATGAAATAAATGCTCCGTCTGTTAAGATCATCCCGGGTTCATCGGGATCTTCATTGCAGGAATACAAAAAGATTATAACCAATAGCAATAAAGAAATGCAAGGTTTATTTTTTTAAGTGACATGGTAATTTAGATTATTGGTTAAACAAAAATTTAATTCCGAAAATATATTGACGTAGTGGTGTGGCATATGAATTTTTCATCTGGTATTCAGTATTCCATAGATTATTGATTTTACTGAAAATCACGAGTTGTATTTTTTGTTTTGCCGGGATTGATGCCTGCAGGGTTAAATTTCCGATTGTATAGGGACGGAGAACTCCCACGTAATTGTCGTACGTTCTCTCACCAACAAAATTGTGGGTATACTCAACAAGGTAAATTTTGTAAGCAATATTGGCACCAACATAAGCCTGATGTTTTGGTACATACAGCATTTGCTTACCTGTTTGTATATCAGCCTCTCCTGATTCTGTGGCTATTGCATTAGTGTAGCCGTAACGGGCTTTAAGCGAAACTTGTAATTTGTTAAATTCACTATTTACAGAGGCATCCAGTTCCATACCCTTTGAGATACCTTCCTGAACATTAACAGGTGTCCATACCTTGTTGCTGTCAGGAAACCATTTCATCCAGTTTGAAATATTGTTCTGGAAAAAAACAGCACTTGAATTGAATTGTATTTTATCCCTTGTCAGGGAATAATGTAAACCTGCTTCGCCCGACCAGCCGGTTTCAGGAAGCAAATCAGGATTTCCCACTGACCATCCGTCAAATTCCCAATACAAGTTGTTGAATGTTGGCAATGAATAGTTTTTGGAAAGCTGAGCTTTAAGATTGACGCCGGGAATTATATTCAAATCCAATCCGGTGGAAAAAACCAAAGGGATAAAACTGCCATCGACAAATTCTTTTCGTATGCTGGCAACGGCGGCCAGTTTATTATTTTCATACAATACAGATAATACCGGACTGATTATATTCCGGGTCTTCCACTCACTGTAAAAACCGGTTAAAGCTCTTTCATTTTTGTACTCGAAAATAAGGCCTAATTGAAAATTTTGAAAAATCTCAGAATTTAATTCAACAACATTAATACTTGAAAAAGACCTGTTATTTGTTACCGGTGGTTCAAGAAGAGGATTTTCATAGAGTACCTGATTATAGAAACCACCGGATTGCAACTTTATTTGAACATCTGGTCCAAGGTATTTATAGTAAACAGAATACATAAGATTACGATCTGTCTGGTTACTTTGACCCGTATCATAACTACTCATCAGTGAAGGAACTTCCTTGTAAAAATTCAACAACCAGATATCGCTTCCTATCACAGATTTTTCGCCAAGAATAATTTTATTTGATTGGGCAATACCATATTGATTGTAGCTTCCATGTACGAGTTTTTCATATGGGCCATTAGTTGTTTTTTGGTATTCAAAATCGTTTTTGTTATCCTGATAAAAAAACTTAAGCGAACTTGCCCATCTTTTGCTACCATAACTGATTTTGCCCGACTGTAAACAATTACTTATACCAAAACTCTGAAGGCCGGAATATGGATGATTTATTCCCATGTATCCTGATATGTCTGCCTGAAATCCGCTATTCAGATGTAGTACATCTGACATATGGATACTTCCGGTGGCTGTTCCCGAACCAAATAGGGTAGTAGCACCTCCGAACTGAATATATGCTTTATCAATAAAACTTACAGGAAGCGTGGAAAAGTTTACTTCTCCATTCATAGGACTTTGAATATTAATGCCATTCCAGATCACAGAAGCGTGATGTGATCCGCCACCACGAATAGAAATACCTGCTACTCCGCCGGGACCATAGGTTTTTACAGACACCAGCGATTGATGACTAAGTAATTCTGCAAGTGATTGCGACTGGTAATTATTAAGAGTTTGGGAATCAATTTGCTGCACAGATGAACCAATAAGATATTGTTCAAGGCGGTTTGCTTTCACTTGAATTTCCTCTATGGTATAAATTGTATCGGTGATATCTGCAAAAGCAGAGGAAGTCAGTAAAAAAACCAATAAGCCTGTTGTTGCTATTTTAATTTTATAATTCATTACAAATGATTTACTAATCAATCATTTGCAACTTTGGGTTAAGAAGAGTTTTCAGATTGTTTTTCAGGCAATCATTACTCAGCTTTTTTCCCGAAAGCTACATAATAAGAACACTGAATGGCAGGTCTTCTGACTTACTCCCTTCCAGGCGCCTTCCCATCATGAAAATTACTGACAGTGGCAGGATAGCCTGAAAGTATTGGAGATTACAGCAGCGGGAACTGTCCAGGAATTACCCGGTCTATGGGTTCACCTGATTCCCTCTTCAGCTCTCCTCTCGAAAGAGAGGTAAGCACCATTCTTTACACAAGTATAGATGAAAAAAATGAATCCACAAAACTTTATTTTCATTTCCCAAACGAATAATACTGCAGGCTGTTTATATTTTTTAGGGTAGCACACTATCGCTGCTACTTTAAATAATAATTTTGACTTTGTGAGTTTGGAATAATTTGTAATTTTAATTTATGTCGGACAGAATTACTAAAATAAAGATTGCCTCATGGATTGGAATAGGTGGTAATGCAATCCTGGCAATCTTAAAAATTACGGCCGGTTTCCATTCAAACAGTCTTTCGGTGGTTGCCGATGGAATTGATTCAAGCGGAGATGTTTTAATTGCATTGCTTACATTGTATATAGCTTCTCTTCTAACAAAGCCTCCCAATATTAAATTTCCTTATGGATATGGTAAAGCCGAACCTAATGCAACTATTGCTTTATCCTTTGTCATTTTCTTTGCAGGAGCACAACTTGCTATCTCTTCGGTAAAACGTCTTATCGAAGGTTCATACGGAGAGATGCCCGGCAAGCTGGCGATCATTGTAATTGTTGTGTCTATTATAGCCAAGTTTATACTGGCTCGTTACCAGCTTTATATCGGGAAAAGGGCGAACTCCAGCATGCTCATTGCATATTCAAAGAACATGCAGGGCGATGTTATAATTTCCAGTTCGGTACTTATTGGTTTAGTGCTTACACACATATTTCGCTTGCCAGTTATGGATATTATAGTTGCTTTGCTGGTGAGTTTTTGGGTGATGTGGATTGCAGTTAAAATTTTTATAGAAACCAATCTTGAGTTGATGGATGGCAATATTGAAAAGTCAATTTATGAAGATGTTTTTGAAATTGTCGAATCTGTTCCGGAAGTTAAGAATCCGCATAGGATGCGTATAAGGCGTGCTGGGCATCAACTAATGATCAATATTGATATTGAGCTTAAAGAAGATATGACTCTTAATCACGCACACGAAATTTCACACATCGTTGAAAAGAATATCAGAGATGGACTTGAACACGAAGTATTTGACGTGATCATTCATGTGGAACCATTTGGAGACAAAATAGAAGAGGGGAAACTCGGAATAACCAAGGATGTTTTAAGAAAAAAAGATACCGGAAAATAAAGTGAAAGAAAATCACAAAAAGTTATTTATCAGTTCAAGCAGGGCAGGAGGGTCGTATGGCTTAGAAATATAACCATCACATCCTGATTCCAGACTTTTCTTTTTTTCTTTGGCCAGGGCATAGGCAGTTTGAGCAATAACCGGCAGGCCTGGCCTAACAGATTTTATTTTTCGGGTTGCTTCATAGCCATCCATTCCGGGCATCATAATATCCATTAAGACCAGATTAATTTCGGAATGGTTTTCAACTGACTCGATAGATTGCTTACCATTTTTTGCTTCCAGTACTTTTGCTCCTGTACGCTTAATTATTTCATTTAAATAGACAAAATTATTTTGCTCATCCTCGACTATGAGAATGGTTTTATTACGCCAATCATAAGAAGGAAGTACTTTCTTTTTTGGCTTTTCTTTTTTCTTTTTTTTGAGTTTTACATCGCTCGTATCGAAATAAGGTAGAGTGAAATTGAAGGCTGAACCTTTTAAAAGACGGCTATGAACCCAGATTTTCCCTCCCATAAGGCCAACAAGATGTTTTGATAGATAAAGTCCCAATCCTGCTCCACGATAAAGTTTAGGACCATTATTTTCAATTTTACTAAATCGATCAAAAATAAAATCTGATTTTTCAGAGGGAATACCAATGCCGGTATCTTCTACAAAAAATTGCAGCATATGTGGTTCTTTTTCATACTCAGAATTAAAGTGCGGGATGTATCCAAAACTAATAGATCCTTTTTCGGTGTATTTTAATGCATTATTAATAAGTGACGACATGATCTGTTTGAATCGAAAATAATCAGAATACAAAATATAATCTTTACTGGCTGACTCCAACTTAAGATTGAGCTCAATATTCTCCAGGCCAAGTTCTTCTTTCTCTTTCAGATAGTAGTTATAAATATTCTGCAGGGCTTCATTTACCGAAAAATTGGACTTTACAATTTCCATCTGCCCGGCCTGGATCTTTGACATATCAAGAATATTGTCGATCAGACTTAATAAAACAGAACAATTAGTATGGATTCTTGAAAGATATTTTTTATTGTTTGCAGACATGTTAGCATCATTCAACAAAGTAGCGAAACCCATAATTGCATTCATCGGAGTACGAATCTCATGCGACATGTTTTCTAAGAAAGATGTCTTTAACAGATCCGATTCTTCAGCTTTTTCCTTTGCAAGTTTTAACTCATCTGTCCTGGCATCAACAATTTTTTCCAAATGATGACGATGTTTTTCGAGCTCAATGGTTTGCTTATGAATAAGATCATTCTGCTTATCAGAAAGGTTTATTTGTTTGGTATGCTCTTCTTTTTGTAATTGTATCTCCTTCTCTTGATCATTTATTCTTTTGACTCTTTCTTTTAACTCATTTTCCAGCTTCCTGGAAAATTGTTTTATTTTTCTCTCTCTGAATAAAAATAACAGGATAATAATAACCAGTAATATTATTCCGCTGAGGCCGATAATTATTTTCAAAGGAAGATAAGTGGCGAAGTATAATCCGGCTGTTCCATTATAAGAAGGAAAAAATAAAAAGAAAATGATAGGAGGAGGGATAATACCTTTTAAAAGAAATGAACCAGAGTTTATTTTTATCAACGAAAATCTACTAATGATAGCACTTATCTTTAGCATGATATTTATAGTAGTAATTACCTGTTAGAGGGTCTTAGCGGTTTTAATCACATATATCTTCTCTGAAACAATTATGTCTCTCTCTTAAAGTTAGGTATTTCGATCGAGAAATAAGAATTCTTTAGGCTAAATTTGATTGTAAAAGATTTGAAAATAAACATAAGAATTTCATAGTTGTTCTTATAAACATGCTGTTCAATTAAACATTTGAAACCATTATGCCTATAAAGGAAAACACCAGAATGGCAGATGTCATTCATATGAATTACTTGTTATTGCCTATTCTTAACAGATTTGATATTCAGTTAGGATTTGGAGATAAAACCATTAAAGAAGTATGCACTGATCATCATGTGAACGTAGATTTTTTCCTTGAAATCATTAATTCTTTTAATGACGATGATTATTTTCCCCAAACTCATTTGCAGACTTTCCCCCTGAAATTAATTATCGATTACATTCAGAAATCACACAATTATTACCTTAATTATAAGATACCTCAAATTGAATCTTTGATTGGAAAACTTATAGAACATTCCGATACCTCACAAAAAAAGCAAATGGAATTGATAGAAAAATTTTTCCAGGAGTATAAAGAAGAATTAATTATTCATATACAAAATGAAGAAAACGATGTATTTCCTTATATCTTAACAATTGACACTGCTTTTTCTCTTCGAAAAATTGATGATACTGTAAAAAAACTGGTGCATGAAAAATCTATTGATTTTTTTGTTGATACACATACTAATATTGAGGATAAACTTTATGATTTAAAAAATATTATTATAAAGTACCTGCCTCCGGCCCGGGATTACACCAGTTCAAATGCACTTCTCTTCGAACTCTTTCGTCTCGAGCGCGATTTAAATGATCATGCACGTATTGAAGACAAAGTACTTGTACCTAAAGTTCAATTTCTGGAATCTCAAATAACCGGTGTACTGAAATGAGTACTGTAAAAACCATACTATGCTTTCGAAGTCACCTGTTGAGAAAAGGACTTGTTCAATATATCTCATCGATTGTTCCTAATCCGGATGTCAAGTATTATCAGGATCTGGAAACTTTTCATAAAAATAAGAGCCCTGGCTCACCAATAATTTTTTTGGAATACAGACTTATACCTGATCCCTGTGTATTTTGCCTTGATAAAATAAAAAGAGCTTATCCGGATTGTAGAATTATTGCAATAAGTGATACAAAAATCCCTGATGATCTGATCCCGTATTTTGAAGTGATCATCAATCTCAATGATACCGATGAGGGAATTTCAGGCAAGTTGAATAAAATTTATAATACGGTCGAATCAGTAAATTACAGT
>DAOUOU010000079.1 GCA_030626465.1 Bacteroidales bacterium | reverse complement strand
GGTATTTGCAGCACATTTTACACTTGAGGCTAAGAAAGCGGGATACGAGGTTGACGAGTCTTTTTTAAGGTATTTATTAAAATATCTGAAAAAGAAGCTGGAGAAAAAAGAAACCATTACATACTATTATAATAGTAACAGGCGCAAAAAAATAGCACCCAAAGAAGTAGCATACTCGCTTTATGTGCTGGCACTCGCCGGCGAAAAGCCTACTGCTTTGCTCAACTACTATCATTCGCGTACCGAGCAACTGAGCCTCGACAGCAAATACCTTCTTGCAGGAGCATATGCTCTTACCGGTAACGTACAGAAAGCCTCGGAAGTATTACCGGAAGCTTTTGAAGGGGAAAAGGCAGTTACAAGTTTTGGAGGAAGTTTCTACTCTTACATACGTGATGAGGCCATTGCTTTAAATGTATTGCTTGAGATTGATCCTGACAATCAACAGGTAGGAAGGATGGTAAAGCATATTTCAGAGATACTGAAAAACAAGCGCTATTTGAACACACAGGAGAGAACTTTTGGATTTCTTGCTATGGGCAAGTTTGCGAGATCTTTAGCCGATACCGATCCGAAAGGAGTGTTGAAAGCGAACGGGAAAGTAATAGGTGCCTTTGAAAATAAAGAACTGAAAGTCAATGCAGCTGATATTGCATCAAAAACTGTTGAATTGACCACTGAAGGAACAGGAAAACTATATTATTTCTGGGAGAGTGAAGGCATAAGTCGTGACGGTTCATATCTTGAGGAAGACAAATATATAAAGGTGCGCAGGAATTTTTATAATCGTAATGGTATCCTGGTAAGCAGCAATCAATTCAAACAAAATGATCTTGTGCTGGTGGAAATAGCACTTACGGGTTTAACTAATCAGTACGTAGAAAATGTTGCCATTACTGATATTTTACCTGCCTGTTTTGAGATTGAAAATCCCAGGCTGACAACATTACCTCCCGGGATGAATTACCCAAATACACGAAGCCATCCACAATACATTGATATACGTGATGACAGGATCAATATGTTTAGCTATGCAAGATCGCGGACATATTATTATTATTATCTTGTAAGAGTGGTTTCGACAGGAACATACAAGATGGGTCCGGTAAGCGCCGATGCTATGTACAACGGAGAATACCATTCATACCATGGAGCAGGCACCATAGTTGTGAAGAGGAAGTAGTCTGAATTGGTGATCACTGAGACATAAAAAACTACCTTGATTAAATAGCTGCAAATCAAAACAGATTATCTTTGTTAAGAGATCTATGCGTTTATATTTGCAATACATCAGACTTTAACATATATGCTATGAGACGATTGCTTTGAAGTGTTTTTGGATGAAGACCATTCCGGCGGATGGCATGAGGGTGGATCTGATGCATACAATGCTTTTGCCTACCACATAAGTACGCTTTATGATGCTGTTGATCTGGGAGTTTCAGGTGCTGTTTCCCTGAATGATCATGTTGATGTAGTGATTACGCAAGACGGGAATATTTACACCTGGGAAATCGCTATACAGATCTATGACGATACCTATGATGAAGGCGGAAGCAATACACCTGTAACCCTGACTGAAAACAAAGAAATGGGATTATCATTAGCTTACTGCGATAACGATGGAACAGGCACTATTCGTCTTAATTTGAAAACATTGTACCAGGGTACCTACATGATACAGATTAGCGGTAACGATATTCATTACACTCAATTGTTTTATAAAAACTAAATTTCTGATACTTCTGAGATGACGACTACGTATGTTTTCTGTCAAAGAACGGATTTTTTCCACTCACACTCAATGGGATACCGTATATAATCTTTACATCCTCATCCAGTAATTTCATTTCTTTTACTGCCTGGCCAACAGTGTACATGATCCTGTTATCCACCCTGTGATCCATCGCTACACTTACAGCCGAACCGATGGCAATACCCAGATCACCGCTATTGAATACACATGGTATATCAGGGTGTTTGTCTTTTTCGTCGCAGTTTTCATACCCGCACATGCCACAGACTTTTAGTCTTAGCGGACTAATTTTAGTACCAATCAGAATCATATAAGGTGAGTGAAGAATATTCTCGGCATCGCGATTAAAAAATGAGGGCCAGTCATTTTTCCTGGCAAGTTCTATCATTCTTTTTGAGATAGCAGTTATTATTTCTCCATCGGCGCATGTTATCACCATATTGTCTGCACCCCGGCCTTTTGGTGCTGTTCGAGCAGCAATCATCATTTGTTTTGCTACCTCATAAATAGCATCTTTTCGTATTTCTTCTTCAGACAATATTGCCATAATATTCAGGTTTTTACGCGAATATAATCAATATGAGATGCAATCTGATGATATTAAACGTTTAAACTTTATCCGGTTCCTGCGATCTAAAACCTGATCTTATCTGTAAGTTTCTATAGCCAGAGACTTAAATAAACACCAGGTTTTTTTTCCTGGTGAAAGTGTCAGTTTCTTTGCAGATTCGATAGTTAGCCTTGTTATAATATGTATGCCACAGTTTACAATGCATACCATATGGTTTTTGTGTTGAAATACAGATTCAATGGTTCCTTCCAACTGGTTCCTGATAGATATATCATCAATTCTGTGCGAGGAAAGTGCAACATCGGCACCGCGAAGAGCCAGCTTTATTTGTACACCTTTTTTAAGACTGGTATCGTCGCTCTCAATAAAGAGCCTGAGTTGGGGATTGTTTTTCATTTCAACCATTGCCAGTCCTTTCGAAGGATCACTCTCAGCAATCGTTCCATCATAAATATTGTAATAGTTGCTGATCAGTCCGTTCAGCTCCAGCAGTTTTTGCTTCCGAATAAGTTCGAGATAGGTTTCCGGAGGTTCTGTTTTGCCCTGATTCATAAGTACCAGGTTTTGTGTGAGCATTAACAGGTCTTTCAGGTCATGGCTTACAATAATCATTGGGATATCAAGATGACTGATGATGCGATTGATAAAGGTAATGACCTGGTTCTTTAAAGTAAAATCAAGAGCAGTGAAAGGTTCGTCGAGCAATAATAGTTGAGAATTGCTCAGCAATGCTCTGCCAAGGGCAACCCGTTGATTTTGTCCTCCTGAAAGATGATGAGGCATATAGTTCAAAAATGGCTTCAACTCCAGCAGTTCAACTACTTCATAAAATAATGATTTGCTATCTTCCATTTTTCTCATGGCATACTGCAGGTTGCGTTCAACATTCATGTGAGGAAATACCCTCCCTTCCTGGAAAACATAACCAACCTTTCTTCTATGTGCAGGTACAAAAACTTTATTGTCTGAGTTAAAGAGGGTGTGACCATTTACCTGAATATTCCCTTTTTCGGGTTTTTGTAATCCGGCAAGGAGGTGCAGAAATGTGGTTTTCCCCGAACCTGAAGGGCCAAATATACCTGTTACTTTTGAATGAAGTTCGCAATCACTCCGGAAGTGAAACTTATTTCTTGTCAACTCTGCATGAATTTTTACAATAGCCATTATCATCGATTTTGTTTCACTCTTTTGTTCAAATATTCGGCAAGGATCATGGCAACGAGAGAGATCAGGGCTGAAATTATTACCAGTCGCAGCGTAGCTCCTTCCTTACCCGGAATCTGCATATAGTTGTATACTGCCAGGGGAATGGTACGTGTTTCTCCCTCAATATTTCCGGCAAATGTAATGGTTGCTCCAAATTCTCCGAGGCAGCGTGCAAATCCTAATACAACTCCGCTGATAATGCCAGGTATTGCCAGGGGGAATGTGATACGAAAAAAGGTAATGAAAGGAGAGATGCCTAAAGTTCGTGATGCAGATTCTAACCTGGTGTCCACCATCTCAATGGAGGTACTGATAGAGCGTGTGATCAAAGGAAACGAGACGATCATTGCAGCAAGAATAGCTGCTGTCTGATTAAATGCTATTCGGATACCGAACCATTGAAAGAGCCATTTTCCAATAAATCCGTTTGTGCCCAAAACAATTAAAAGAAGATAACCTGTTGTGACAGGAGGCATAACAAGAGGAAGATGTATTAAGCCTTCGACCAGGGGTTTGCCTCTGAAGGTGCTTCGTGCAAGCCACCAGCCAATAAGGAGAGCAAAAGGAAAAGAAACAACAGTACTAATGATAGCTACTTTTAGCGAAAGCAGGATAGCAGACCATTCTGAAGAGCTTAGATTAATGAACAATATGGGTAATTTATAAACTATCAAAGCGTTTCAGTTATGACCGGAATCAATCCATTCCTGTACCATATTCCATCCATCGATTCATTGGTAAGAAAATTGTAGAATTGAATTGCCTGCCCGGATGCTTTCTTGTTTAACAAGCCATAAAAGATGATAGGATTATGGGTGTTTTCAGGGAAGGTTCCCAGGATCTTAACCTTTTCTGAACGAACAGCATCCGAATAATATACAATGCCTAACTCACATTCACCCAATTCTACGAGCAGGAATGCTGACCGTACATCCTTGGCCGGTAAGACTCTCTTTTCCAATGCACCATACCACCCTAAAGTATTTAGTGCCTGGAATGCATACAGACCAGCCGGAACATGAGCAGGATCACCCATCGATAAATATCCCTGAAACAGATCAGCAATACTTTTTGTTTTCTGAAAATCAATGGTTTCAAGAGAGCTGCCTCTGGGAGCAATCAGAACCAGCTTGTTTTGACAAAGGGGTTTTTGACAGATAAAAATTCCCAGACTTTCAACATAGCTAGTCCACTGATCACTTGCTGATATATAGATATCTGTTTCATAGCCTTGGGTAATCTGTCGTGCAAGAGCTCCACTGGAGGCAGTATTGAAACGAAAATCAACTTCATTTCGGCAGGTAAAACTATCACCCACTTCAGTAACAGTATCCATCAGACCGGTAGCGCAAAATACCGTTATTGTCTTTGAATCATCTCGGTCCGATACCTTGCAATCCGTAAGAAGACATAAAAAAGCAAATCCAATTGTTATACCGTTATTTTTCATTATGTCTAAGGTATTAATTATTGTCAGAAGAATGATATTGAATGGTACACTGGTAAATGTTTGCTTTTTTTACCTTATATTGATGAATAATATTTAATCAGTTGGACTGTCAGTTTTTAAAATATTAATTTCATACGTTTAAAATTTTATTCACTACGTTCATGAGATCGCTATGCTAAGTTCATGTTCGTTTCATAATTTTTAAAAAACCAATATATATGAACTTTGGTACCCCAGGAACATTAGGTAAAACCGGTTTGGAAGCCGGCCGGCTAGGGATTGCTTCGAGCTATAGAGCTTCTGCTGAAGCTTTTGAAGAAGCATTTGAAAGAGGATGCAATTATTTTGTCTGGAATTCTTTTATTCGTGGACGATCGAAGGAAATGAAAAAGGCCATTAGGAATATTGTTAGCAAAGGTCAGCGCGATAAGCTTATTATAGCTATGCATAGTTATGGACATGATGCATTTATCAACAGATATTTCTTACAGAGAAGTCTGAAGGCCCTGGGTGTTGATCATATTGATGTCATGTTGCTTGGGTATTATTCGAGAAAGCCAGGGAAAAATGTGCTGGCTGGAGCACTAAAGCTTAAAGAAAAGGGATTAACCCGGTTTGTCGGAGTAACAGGGCATAGCCGTAAACTATTTCCAAAACTTGATGAAGAAGGCAAACTGGATGTTTTTCATGTTCGATACAATGCTGTGAATAAGGGTGCTGAAACTGATGTGTTTCCACATCTAAAAGAAAGGGACAGAATGGGAGTTGTTGCATTTACAGCCACCAGGTGGGGACAATTATTGCAACAGAAAAGAATGCCTGAAGGAGAAATTGCACCAACTGCAGCAGATTGTTACCGATATGTATTGTCGAACCCAAATGTTGATGTGTGCCTTACCGGAACAAAAGATATTAAGCAAATGAGAGAGAACCTTTCTCTGCTGGAGTTAGGACCAATGAATGAACAAGAGATGGAAAGAATGAGAAGGATAGGGGATTTTCTTTACAACAAAAAGTAGATATGGCATGAAGGCAAAAGCATAGCTTGACTGCAAGCACAGGCAGTCATCAAGTTCGAAAAAAATTTAGTATAGTTTAGTACTATTCTATCGTAATACTTCCCGACTTTGCACCCAGTTTATTGCATGAAGCTTTTAAGCTTATTTTGCTTCCGGTTTTCAGATCAGGCATCTCGACTTCAACATCGTGGCTTTCCTTTGATGATTGGGAAGTGTACTCCAATGTCTTCACATCTTCTCCATTTACCTTAATAGCAATGGATTCGATGTAATGATCAGTAACATCTTTCACCGGATGCTGGATAGAGATCATTAATTTACCAGATTCTTTTTCGTATGTAACAATTACTTTTTTAGGTGCGTGAGCTAAAAGAGCCACAGGTAGTAAAGCCAGTAATAAAAGCAGTGCTAATTTATTTGTTTTCATATTGTGTATGTTAAATTAGAATACATTGAGGTAAAGCATCAGGATTCCATGAACTGATGCTCCGGAAAAACCAATAATTCCAATGGTTCTGTGAACTTTATATTTTACTTTCAGTATTTTAATACCTGTAAGAAACGAAAACAGGATCAACACATAGGAGAGAATACCCATAATAAAAAGAAACTCATACATGATGTATTTTATTTAATGAAACTATCCAGCAGAATTTTATCAGCATCAGACAATTCACCCTTCTTTGATTTAAGTTCGATCTGACACCCGGAGATCTTCCCCTCGAGGTGTTTTTTCATTTTTTTAAACATACTTCCTGTTGCGAGCATGTAAGTAGTGAATACACCAACCTTCTTCTCTTTCATTTCCGGCAGGCTTTTTGCAAATTTCACCCACATTTTTTCCGGAAATTGAAGGAAAATCATTAACCCATTGGTCCAGCATCCAAAAAGCACAGCTTCGACATTTTTAAACAGGTTGCTATCAAAATCTTCGATTGAAATCACAGCGGTTTTAAGTCCTTTGCCTGTAAGATAACGATCTATCTCTTCGGCATATTTTTTTGTGATTCCGGTCTTACTGCGGTAAGTAATAAGAATATTTTTCATCGTTTTTCATATTATTTAAATTGGATTTATTGATCAAATATAAATTGAGAACATTAAAAATACCTTAAATTCAAAATTAATTTTGATTTTCTTTTACAAACAGGTGCTTTGAGTTTTTTATACTTATATTTTCGAGAGGCTCTATTTTTTTCCTCAACACCCGGAAATTCTTTCAAATTAACAGCCATTGATTTGTAACTACTTGTTTAACTCAATACTATATTTAACCTTCATATTACCTTGTTATATGGCAAATACATAATAGTATTCACCTTTCCTGAAAAAGTTTCTGTCTACCTGATTGAAACCATTCCTTTTGCAGGCTTCAGCTATTTTCTCATATTTTATTGGATAGATATCACATTCATATTTTCTGGTTACATCATTTTTTCTGTCATAGATCTGAGTAATAAATTGACATTTTACATTCCAGCCGTTCAATTTCCAACTGTAATCGATCTCAATTTTTTTTCCATTAATTGTTTTTTTCAGCCTGGAAGGAGCCTGAGAAGGATGCTTAAAATCGTTCTCCCAGTTTCGGACATCAAAAAGAAAAGGGCTGCCTGGTTTTAGTATTTTTCTGATAGACGCTAAAGAATTCCGGAGCATATCCGGATTCTTCATATGCGAAAAGGAGTTTCCATAACAAACAACAAAATCGAACTGAAGGGGTAGTTTTTTGTAAAGATCCTCCCATGAGCTTTGAAGAAAGTTGATTCTGACATTTTTCTTAACTGCATTTTTTCTTGCCTCCTTAAGCATTCCTTTACTTATATCTGAGGCATATACATGAAATCCTTTTTGAGCGAACCATATTGCATGCAATCCTGTTCCACAGGCACAATCCAGGATATTTGCATCCTCTGGTAATTCAGTCAGACGATTTCCAAGAACTTCTTGAAAAGTTGAAATATTGATCTCATCATTCATCAGAAAGCTGTACATTGGAGCCATCGCATTGTATTGAGCTTCAATATCATTCATATCAGCTTTTGTTTAATTGCTATTGGTTGTTGTGTTAGTAGTGCTTTATATTGTATGGAAAATAAATTAAATTTTATAAGACATTAAATATACATTGGAATATACCACAAAGGACCAGTAGTGGATTCTTTTTCTTCATAGGTCCCTATTGTTTCTGATAATCTCGTGGATTGGTGTATAATCGCAATAGACCTGCCAGTATTTTATTTTCTTATCTTCAACCAAAGCCTTCCATGATGCAGGCAATCTCCAATGATTGCTGTTGTTTTCGTTTTGGAGATTTTTATATGTACCGCTTGCATACCCGAATACTCCAACCAGGGCATTTTCTTCAAGGATATCAGTGATTTCGATTTCATAATCGGGGAACATTTCGAAGTATGCGGGCCATCCCTCCAGTATGTTCTCTTTTCCGGTATATCTGCCTCCTTCTGCATCAACAAATTCATGGTCGTTGGTCATCAAGCCGGCAATTTTTTCAAGGTCTTGATTATTGATGGCTTCAATGTATCTCTTAACGATTTCTTTGCTCATTATATTCAGGATTCAGGAAGAATTCAAATTAAAACTGTCCTTATAAATTTAAAGTATCTTAGTTTAATAAAAGCTCCGAAACACAAATAAGGTGAACTCGAAATAAGAATACATTATAAGTCAATAACTTAGGTAAGAATCTTCGTGAACGGCGAAGCCCTCAACGAAGTTAATCTTGGTGTTCTGGCGGGCAGCCGGACGGGTTTGTGGCAAAAAAACAGTTACGAAGCCACTAAGTCTCGAAGGTGTCACAAAGAAATAAATGATGATAAAACATTACTTGTTTTAATGAAAAATCTATACTATGGCTAAAGACTGGAAAGACAGGTTGGGGGTAGTTTTTTCTACTGATCCTGAGTTTCAGTACGAAATTGATAAAGAAGAGGAAGTGGAGACCCTTCCTCCGGAAAAGCAATTCCTCCATCTACAGACAGATAGCAAACACAGGAAAGGAAAGGTTGTAACATTGGTTAATGGTTTTGTGGGAAGGGAGGATGATCTGAAAGCATTAAGCAAATTGTTAAAAACCAGGTGCGGAACAGGGGGTTCGGCCAAAGGCGGAGTAATTATTATTCAGGGAGAGAGGCTAAAGGAGATAAAAGAGATATTGACTGAAAGGGGCTATAAAGTAAAATAAAAACCCCGGAAAATTCCGGGGTAACCTAACTAACCTGAACCTTAAAGAAACCTAAAATGCTCCGCCTTCGTCGCCTTTTTCATAATCAACCGTTCTGTTAATAAGAGCTTTCATGATTTTGGTTTTTACTGTTATTATTGGTTGAGATGAAACGAAAAAAATCTTGTGAGAATATGGCTTGCGTTGTAATTTTTTAATAAGCTGCCAGATACAGAAAATCGTTATGGCTTATCCAGCTTGATGGTTCTGTCATCCATTCTTCAATTGGCATCTCTTGTTCCTGTGCTGTTGCATCATCATTCCAAAAACTATTGTTATAGTTGCACATCCATTCTTCCAGTTCAATTTCTTCTTCCTGGTAGTTCTTCCAGAAATCGTTTTCCAGGTCCATCATCCAATCTTCTACTTCCATTTCTTTTTCAACATCCTCTTCAAGAAGATTTGCATGTTTGTAATTTGCCCAGGTTGAAAGATCCATCATCCAGTCTTCGATTTCCATTTCTTTTTCAACATCCTCTTCAAGAAGATATGCCTGTTTGTAATTTGTCCAGGTTGAAAGATCCAGCATCCAGTCCTCTAGGATCTCATTGTTTATTTCTTCTGACTCGGTAACTATTTCGGTTCCGGTAAAGATTTCAGAAGCAAATAATGAAAACTGTGATACAACCAAGCCAATCAATAACAGTGCTGTTGTGTATCTTCCGGTTCTTGGTGTGTTAGTTAATGTTTTCATGATTTTGGTTTTTTAAATCTGAAGATCATTTCTCATTAACTATGCCAAAAAATGCAATATACACTATATCAGAATGTTATATTGCAATATGAATCCAGACATATGCGAATATGTGACCGATTATACAACACAGGTGTACGGATACGAACATAAAATGAACAGTTCTTTTATGTTGTTTAAACGGTCATGGTTATGTTTTATTTATACCGGACAGATCAGGATCATGATATAGGACAGACATTCTGGCGGATGTATTTATTACTTCTGTATCAAACCATTTATTTCTTCCAGGTGTAAGATAAAATGTCTTGGGAAATCCACAACCATAGCTTTGAGTGATATGTTTTTATCCTTGTCTGATATCCACTCGTTCTCCAGTTGCCCGCTGCGTATATTTTGTATAACATGCACAAAATGTAAATGAATGTATTTCCATAGTTGAACCATGTTGTGCCAGTTTTCCTCCTGGTAATTCTGGATGGCAATCCATCTGTCGTTGTTGCCATAAGTGGCATAATTTGGAAATTCGAACGGACTTTCCTGGTACTGTAAATGTACAATACGATGTGTATTGTTTGAAGCTGAATCTATCATATGACCAACTATCTGCTTAATGGTCCTGTCCTGGCTGTTTCGTTGGTCAGTAATAACATTATCAGGAAGAGCTAAAAGTTTTGGTTCCCATTCTTCTATCAGGGATAATAGCTCTTGACGGATCGGTTCAAATTGATTCATAGTATTATGTATTAATGAGCTATCTTCTGATAGCAGATGCTCCTGAAAGGACATGAAAGTTTATTGAAAAGGACAAGTTACATGTGTTTTGTCCAGAAATGCATAACAGGTTTGCTTTCATCGAATCCAAAGCTTTTGTATAATTGTTGTGCCTCAATATTATCTTCGCGCACTTCCATCGTTATCTTTCCGCAATCGAATTGTTTAGCTTTCTCTATAATACCTTCCATTAATTTTCGGCCAATTCCTTCTCCCCGATACTTGCTCAGAACAACAATATCATGAATATTGATAAATGGTTTGACGGAGAATGTGCCATAATTTATAAAGCTGGTACTCAATCCTGCAAATTCTCCCTTATATTCTGCAAGCAATACCAGTTTTGACGGATGTTGGTCTAGCCCTTCAACCATCTTTTCTGCTTTACCAGGAGCATGCGGAGGAAGCTTTCCACCCATGGTATCAGCCATATAATGATTCATCAGATCGATCACTGCTTTACGATGTTCCGGATTATTTAAATCACACTCTACTATTTTCACCATACTGTAGTCAGGTTATCTCTTATTGCGAGCACAAAAATAATTTATTCCGAATATCTTTCGTTCACGAACTTATAGTTCTTTTTGGTTTCCCGGAACTAATTTTTCATTTTTTTGAATTTGTTTTAGAGGTTAATGTATCAGTGTATATACTATAATGCAGCAATTGGATCTTGCTCAATTGAAATAGTAACAATTTTATGTACGAAGAAACAGTCTTACAATTCAATGCTCTGTGTCAATTTTAGTATATTGCGGC
>DAOUOU010000176.1 GCA_030626465.1 Bacteroidales bacterium | reverse complement strand
TCAACGATTATGACAAGCTTGTTCATGCGAAAATAAAGATGGGATTCACTTTGTTATCTTCCGGTTTATTTAAAGAATCGCTTGATACCTTGATAAGTATAAACCCGGGAAAATGCTCGAGCCAAAAAAAGCAGGAATTCTATAGCATAATCGCCCGAACCTACTACGATATAGCTGATTATGATAATGACGCGCACTTTGCCAATATTTATAAAAGAATAGGAAATAAATATCTTGACTCTGCTATCAATATTACGCATGAAGGTACGCCTGATTATTGGTCTGCTGTGGGCTTACGTGAAATGAAATCGAACCATTACCAGCAGTCAGCTGATGCTTTTAATTTCCTGATTTCAAAATTCAACATCTCTAAACACCAATATGCTATTGCTACTTCCAGTACTGGCTATGTGTATACTTTACTTGACAGAGATAATGAGGCTATAGACATGTTAATAAGGGCTTCTATTGCAGACATCGAGTCATCGACCAAAGAAACTGTAGCCTTACGAAACCTTGCTGTTTTGCTCATGGAGAAAGGAGACATTGACAGGGCATATCGGTATATAAAAATAGCTCTTGAAGATGCGACTTTTTATAATGCCCGTCATCGAAAGATTGAAGTTGGAGCTGTACTTCCAATCATTGAAGGAGAAAGATTAAGAATAGTTGAATTGCAGAAAAAAAAGCTCAGTAGATACGCTATTGTAGTTACAATTCTATCTGTTCTCGTACTGACTTTTTTTCTAATTATCTACTTGCAGCTTAAAAAGCTCATTGGGGTGCGGAAGATTCTACAGGAAACCAATCATAACCTGCAAGAGATGAATGATAACCTGATGGAGTCCAATATAATAAAAGAAGAATACATAGGATACTTCTTCAATATTAATTCCGAATTCATTGAAAAAATTGATACCTATCGAAAGAATATTCAGAGAAAAATTGCTGTTCGTCAATTCGAAGACCTGGCAAACATTATCAAAAAGACAGATCTGGAGAAAGAAAGGGAAAATATGTACATTAATTTCGATAAGATATTTTTAAAACTATTTCCGCGTTTTGTAGATGAATTCAATACCTTTTTTAAGGAAGAAGATCGAATCACGTTGAAGCATGATGAACTGTTAAATCCCGATCTGCGGATTTTTGCACTGATGAGATTAGGCATTACGGATAGTGAAAAAATTGCCAAGTTTTTAGATTTCTCGGTTAACACAATCTATACCTATAAAACAAAAATTAAACATAAAACAATAATTGACCGGGACAGCTTTGATGAACGGATAATGAAAATAAAAGCTTTATAAGCTTCCCGGGTCTATGAATTAATATCAAATTGCTTCTATATTTTTTCTATATTTTCAACTCTCCTTATTCTTCCTTAACATTCAGTATATTAAATTATTACGTAATTTTTTCACTTCAAGAAATCTAGATTCCAGTTTAGAAATTTCTCTTTCGGTAATGCACTGAATAGATTTGTGTATGAAGCCGTAATTTATTACGATATAAATTTTTGGCTTCTATAATCCAGAAATGTAGACATGATTAAACCTACAAATAAATCAAGTATTATGAAAAAAACAAAAAAGTTGCTCCTTCTTTTGTACCTGCCACTCTTTTTTGTAACCTGTGAGAAGACTGAAGATGGAAGCTATGTGGCTCCATTAACCATCTATGAAAAACTAGCAGGCACATGGAACCTGAACAGTGTGAAGGTAATTGATGAAATTGCCCGTGCTAGTTCTATTCGTCCGGATGAGGTAAAGCTAATTGATAAGTTTGGTTTTGCTGATTTTACTATCACATTTAGTGTGAATGCGGATAGTTTACCAACAACATTTGCAGTAGGCGGGGATGCTCCCGAATTATTTCTTTCCGGCGGTTATTGGGATCTGGACAGCCCGTTTATACATACCGACGGGAGTCCGATAAAAATCTATCTGTATACCGATGCCGCAAAATCCACACCTGCTGATTCCCTTAGTATTACATTAGTACCGGGTACCAAGGCCATACTTGGGTTCAAACTTACACGCTCATCCGAAGGCACGCCTTATGCTTCCTATGAATACAATCTCAGAATTGACGAATAAAAAAACATGCTATGAAAAAGTATATTCTTATTGCAATATCAATAGTCGTATCCCAGATGCATGCGTTATCCCAAGGTCGCATCGCTGAAATCTGGACTGAACCCGCTGTATTTATGGCTGACGAAGCAGTATCATGGTATTTTGATGTTACGGGCACTGCTCTTGATGGAGAAGAAGAAGGGGTATACCTGTGGTCGTGGTTTCCTACCGAACCTGATGCAGGCAACTGGTCAAACCCGTCAGCTTTTGCTGCATTGACCCAGGTTGAGGGCAATGTATGGCGCATGGACATGGTTCCAACCGATTATTACGGGGTGGAAGCCAGTACAATAACTGCTTTTTATGGTTTGCTGAAAAACCTTGATGGCTCAAAGGTTACCGATGCCTTTGCACCTGATTCAGATCCTCCTAATGATATCAAGCTATATGATTTATCGACCATCAAAGGAAGTGCACTGATTGATTATTATCCGAAAGAGTTTACTGCCGATCGTCCATTCTCAATACTTGTTAATGCAGGTAATACATGGTCAAAATGTGAAACCACAGCGGTTCAGGGAGACCTGGCAAATGCATCGAATGTTCACATGCATTCAGGAGTAAACTTCTGGGATATTGAAGTGCAGAATAGTCCTGAGAATCTGGATAAAACACTTTTGACCGGGCTGGGAGATAAGGTATATAGAATCGACCTGACACTAAATGACTACTATTCTCTTCCTGAAGATTATGAAGTAGAAAATATAAATATGGTTTTTGCTGATGAAACATGGGCATATATGGGCAAAGATGTGGCATGTGCAGATTTCCTGATCCTTGCTCCTGATGTGCCGGAAATAATACCTCCTGAGTTATCATTTTTGCCTCAAAAAATTAGCAAGAAAGATATCCTGGTCATTACCAGAACGAACAATGAGCCCAATGTAACCAGCTTGGAATATACAATTACTGCAGGCGATATAATAATAAGCGGCGAATTTGAAGGCAATTCCGCGAAAATGATGGCCTACATCGATCTGGTTACGCCTCTGAAAGATGTTTCTGATCTTGAAAAGATTAATGTGGTTATAAAAGATAATAATGATCGAACCATCACAGATATGGATATTAATCTAATACAGCTAAACAATTAAGCAATTAAAACTTATTCGTATGAAAATTTCATCTGAACTAAAAAAAATAGTTTTCATCCAGCTTTGTCTGGTACTAATTAGTTTGCCAATACTGATGCCTGTTGTTCAGGCCCAGGAAGAAGGCAGAATAATCACCGGAACAGTGCTTGATGAGACGAATTCACCTTTAGTTGGTGCAACTATAGTCCTGGAAGGGACCAGTACAGGTACAGTAACTAATACCGAAGGGAAATTTGAGTTGGTATTGCCTGAGGATGTTACATCAAATGTATTGAGCATATCCTTTGTAGGCTATCTAACAAAAAAAGTTGACATCTCGGAACAAACTCAGGTTGCTGTTTCCCTGGAACTCGATCAACAACAAGTGGAAGAGCTCGTAATTGTAGCTATCGGATATGGGACCATGAGAAAATCTGACCTGACCGGAGCTATATCTTCTGTATCGTCTGAAGATTTGAAAAAAGGAGTAGTATCCTCTACAGAGCAACTGTTACAGGGTAAGATTGCCGGATTAACCGTGATTCAGGGCTCAGGCGATCCGGCATCAGGGGCTACCATGCGCCTACGAGGTGGCACCTCCCTGTCGGCCAGTAACGGACCACTCATTGTTGTTGACGGCATACCCGGTGTTGATATGAATACGGTGCAACCATCTGAAATTGCTTCGATAGATGTGTTGAAAGATGCATCAGCAGCTGCTATCTATGGTTCGCGTGGTGCAAATGGAGTAATTATAGTAACAACAAAACGGGAAGAGGGGGTAAAAAAAGCCGAGTATAGTGCTTATGTTGCCTTTGGTACTGTCGCCAGACATCTTGATCTGTTATCAGCAAACCAATGGAGAGCTTATGTGAGGGAAAACAATCTCACCAGTGCAGTCGATTATGGAAGTAACACCGATTGGCAGAAAGAACTGGAGCAAACAGCAATAACGCAATCACATACTCTTTCTTTCAGCAACAATAACGAGTCGGGTGGCTACCGGGCTTCATTTAACTACCTTGAAAATCAGGGAATCATTAAAAGAAGTGAACTTCAGCGCATGGGAATTAGTCTGTCCGGGCACCAAAATACACTGAACAACAAATTAAAATTTGTTGCCGGTTTTGTCGGTAATGTTGATAAATGGCATCCCATTGACAACAGGATATTTGAAAGGATGTACAACATAAATCCAACCATTCCGGTGAGGAATGAAGATGGCTCATTTACATCAATAGCCGGAACAAATACCGAAAATCCGGTGGAAATCAATACAAATCGTGAAAACGATGACTCGCGTAATCGCATGCTGGGATATGGCAAGGCCGAACTGGAAATAATTTCCGGGTTGAAAGCTTCTATAAACTTATCCTACGAATACAATTCAAGAAAAGGGCGCCTGTATAAACCCTCATATGCAGTTATGGAAGGGCGCTCTGATAAGGGGTATGCACAACGAAACCTTGGAGATTATGCCAATGCACAGTTAGAAACTTATTTGACTTACGACAGAACTTTAGCTGAACAACACCGTTTTACTATTCTGTGTGGGTATTCATACCTGTACAATGTGTACGAAGGATTTGGATCTGAGCGCCGTGGATTTGATACTGATCTTTTCCTTTACAATAACCTGGCAGCCGGACAAGATTTTCGTTCAGGAGATGTATACTCTTATAAAGGTAGTGCTAAGCTTATATCATTCTTTGGTCGTGTCAACTATAATTTCAGAGGCAAATATATGCTTACCGGAACACTTCGAAACGATGGCTCTTCACGGTTTGGTGCAAATAACAAATGGGGCCTCTTCCCATCGGCATCCCTTGCCTGGCGTGTTTCAGACGAATTCTTTATGGATTGGTCTGAAAATTGGCTCAGTAACCTGAAATTGCGTGCTGGATATGGAGTTGCCGGAAACCAGGATGGGATGGGTGAATATACATCCCTCTCCTTGCTGGGCGCAGGAAGCAGCTCTTATTACGATGCAGTAACCGATACATGGAAGCAATCCTACGGTCCGACACAAAATCCCAATCCAGACCTTAAGTGGGAGTCAACCAGGCAGGTGAACATCGGAATTGATTTCACGATTATCAACAGAATCAGCGGAACCGTTGAATTGTATGATAAGAAAACGAGTGGTGTATTATACGACTATGCTGTACCCCAGCCCCCCTTACCTGTTCCCAAACATATTGGCCAATGTAGGTGACTTATCGAACAGGGGAATCGAATTTACCGCTAATGCT
>DAOUOU010000057.1 GCA_030626465.1 Bacteroidales bacterium | reverse complement strand
TGGCGCATACAGGAGAAATTATAGCCTCTCCTGGGCCACTCCGGCAGCTTTCTTACCTGGTAATCAGAATGCCACACAGGAAATTAAAGATGCCTGGACCACAGAGAATACAGGAGGTACTTTCCCGGGTGCAGCATATAATGAAGCTCTTTTCTCCACAAGTGTGCAAGGAAACGTCTCCGGAGTGGGATCAGATTACGATGTCATGAGAGCAGATTTTATAAGGTGTCGTAACCTTACTTTTGGATATACATTTAACCAGCCCGGCGTTAAAAAATACATGCAGGAATTGCGAATTTACTTCGACATTCAGAACCTTTTTGTCATATCAAAATACAAGGGTGCTGATCCCGAGATTATGACTCCTGCAGTTAAGGGCGGTGCTGCACCTTATCCAATGGTTAGAACATATACTCTGGGTATTCATGCTAACTTTTAAATTCACTGAACAATGAAAAGGATATTATTTTCTATAATAACAGCAACACTGATTTTTTTAAGTGGATGTGAAAAAGGTCTCGAACCGGAGATCTATGGTTCTCTTACTCCTAATAATTTTCCTGTAACCGTATCTGATTTCGAGCTATTGGTTCTGGAGGTTTATGTACCATTTTCGTGCAAATGGCCATACGGTGAAGGTGGTTCTGAGAACAGTTATCATATTTTCGGACTGGAAGAAGGACATATTCATTTATTCGATGGCCCGACCGATCATTATACAATATTTACCGATTGGGGCGACGGTGGACCGCTCTGGGACAGCAAAAGCAGGGGCAATTTTGAACCCATGGTTAGTAACTGGGAAGATCGCAGTCATTTTAATAAAACAAAGTTTGTTACCAGAATGACCAATATCATTGATCTTATTGAAAGCTCAGAAGCCTTTACCGATGAATCGGTGCGAAATAAATTACTTGGTGAAACGAGAATGGCCAGAGGATGGGCTATGTATTTCATGCTTCATTTGTTTGGCCCGGTTCCCGTAATTCTCGATCCGGCATTAGTCGGAACAGATGCTGAATCCGATCTGACTTTGCCCTCCAGATCTGAATACGTAAATGCCATTGTCAGTGATCTCAGATTTGCAGCCGATAATTTACCTGTAAGTCCCGATCAGTACGGCCGGTTTAACAGCGGTCTTGCTCTTACGGCATTGATGAGGCTGCATCTCAACGAATTAGATTTTGTAAATGCCGAAAGTGTTGGTCGTGAACTACTTAATATGGGTTACAGTCTGGTTGAAGATTATTCCAGCCTGTTCAGGGAGGTTACCGAGAGAAATACGGAAACTATCTTTGCCATTTCTGCCGATCCTCTGGGACAGGGACGTGGTAACAACGGGCATTTTAATGCTTACTCCTATTATTGCCGTCCCTGGGATTTTGACGGACGCAATGGTTGGGCCACAGTCTGGACAGCAACCTGGGATTTCTACGATTCTTTCGATGCCAATGATACCAGAAGGGAAAGATTTATCATTGAATATACCTTTAATGACGAATTAATTGGCAGAGCTGATATGCATGGAGCTTATATCGACAAGTACCCGCCCGAAGGCCCGAATGCCTTTCAGGGGAACGATATTGTTCTGGCACGTTACGCCGATGTTTTGCTTATGCTTGCTGAAGCAGTAAACGAAAACAATAACGGACCTACCCAGGAAGCTGTGGATCTGCTGAATATGATACGCACCCGTGCAGAGATTACTACCTATTTATTAGGAGATTTTACAGGTGTTGATGATTTTAATGATGCCATTCTGGAGGAAAGAGGAAAGGAACTGTTTTTCGAAGGATTACGAAAATTTGATCTGGTAAGGCATGACTTGTGGCCATCAGCTCTTGAAGGAGTGGAAGGTAAAGAACCTTCTTTTCACCTTCTTCCCTATCCTCAGTATATTATTGACAGGAGTGATGGTCAGATAACACAACGCCCCGAATACAATTAATTATTAGCAAATAAATATAGGTTAAGGTTTAGTAAGTCCATGCAGTCTTTTATCAGACTGCATGGTTTTCAGGATAATATCTTAACAGGAAAGGAATGATCATCTGCAATATGGGTAATTAGGTTAGGGTGATTAATAGGGGACAATAAGTCGGAGGGATAATACGGTATAACCCCTATCAGTTCAGAGGTTATACCGTATTTCTAAAATCACTGTGGCTATTATAAAATAAAAAATTGTGTAAATCGAATAATTAGTAAGAAAAACAAATTGTCTAACATTTAAAACTTTTATTATGAAAAAAATTATTACTTTATTATTGCTAATGAGTCTTTCAATTTCAGCCTTTAGTACACTTGTAACCTTTAAGGTTAGTATGAAAGGTAGTGAAGTAGATTACGACTCCGTTTTTATCGTCGGTATACATACCGACTGGGCATTTGTCGAAATGGCCGACGAAGGGGACAGCCTCTATTCTGTAACGATGAATCTTAATGCCGGTGATTCTACAGCATTCTATTTTATCACGATTGGCTGGTGGGCATCAGATTATGCGGATTACCGTGAAACGGTACCTGATGAATGCGATTTTTCTGCTGATTACGCCATACCAGATCCTTGGGATGGTGACAGGGGATTAGAGGTGCCGGCAGAAAACACAACCTTTGCCTACGTTTGGGGATCGTGTGAAGAGCCTGAAGAGCCCAGTGGTATTCCTGAAAATTCGGAAGAAAGTCTAAGCTTCACTGTATTTCCAAATCCGGCAAGTGAGACTATGACTCTCGCCTGGGGAAATTATGTGGAAAGTGGTTCAATCGAAATCATGGACCTGTCCGGAAAAATTGTCAGAAGTTATAAGTTTCATGGTTCCATATCAGAATATTCTATTGATATTAGTGATATAACCGGAGGCATATACCTTATAAAAGTATATAGCGAAAATATACTGGATTACAAAAAAATTGTGATCAATTAAAATGGATTAGAGACTGTCTCAGGGCTTTTTATTCAAAAGATTTTAAGCTTTTGAGATAGTCTCTCTTATTTTAAATTATTTCCACGAAAGCAATTCATCAGGGAAAATATTCACCCGGATTATTTCAAACACATGTGATAATAGTATAAGAGATCATTATGAAGATAGGGAGTTTTTTAATCTCACTGATAGTAACCGGAAACCTTTTTGGTCAGACATTTTACTTTGGAAATGATCTTTCCTATGCAAACCAGATGGAAGATTGCGGTGCTGTTTTTAAAGAAAATGGTGAAGCAAAAGATGTATACCAGATATTCGCTGACAGAGGTACAAACCTTGTACGCATGAGGTTATGGGTCGATCCGACCTGGCAAAATCCTCTTGAGCAGCCCGCCGGGGTCAAAGATCAATATAGCGATTATGAGGATGTGAAAGAAACCATCCGCAGATCTAAAGAAGCCGGTATGGAAGTAATGCTGGGATTTCAATTGTCTGATGCCTGGGCTGACCCGGGACGCCAGGTAATTCCACAGAGTTGGGCAGATGTGGCATACGATCTTGAAGGATTGAAAGATTCGGTATACAATTACATTAGCTACATTCTCGCAGACCTGGAGGAGGATACGCTGATGCCTGAGTTCGTAAAGATCGGTAACGAAAACAATGACGGTATATTGGTGCATGAATACATGAATTCAGATTGGAGTGCAGGCCCCTCTGTAAGTAAAGACTGGAACCGCCATGCTCAGTTGTATAACATAGCCATTAAGGCAGTTCGCGATGCAAGTGAAACAACAAGCATAAAACCAAAAATAGCTCTTCATTGCGCCGGCCTCAATATTGTGAGCTGGTGGTACGACAATATCATTGGCAGAGGTGTTACAGATTTTGATATTATGGGCTTCTCATACTACTATGCATGGCACGGGGCAAGTATCAATGAACTTGGAAATAAAATACGTGCACTTATATCAGCACATCCTGAATACGATGCAATGGTTGTTGAATCCGGGTATCTCTGGTCAACCAGGAATTTTGACAATCTGGGTAATATCATTACTACTCCCGATCCCCGCTACCTTCCTGTTATACCTGAGAAACAACTTGAATACATGGTTGATTATACCAGAGAAGTAAAACGAGCTGGCGGGAATGGTGTTATTTTCTGGGAACCTGCGTGGGTATCGACGCCATGCAGAACACCCTGGGGTCAGGGTTCATCGCACGATCATGTAGTATACTTTGATCCTGACAATACAAATTTCATGGAAAACGGAGGTGGTAGATGGATGGAATCTCCCTTCTACGAAGATCTAACGACAAAAAAAATCACCTTTAAAGTAGACATGAGCGGACAGGATGTTTCAAAGGGAGTATATATAACTGGCTCATGGACCGGTGAAGAATGGGAAATACATCCGATGGCCGATATTGGTAATGATGTCTATAGCTATTATACGTATATAAGTCCGGGGCAAACCGGAGGATATTACTTTCTGAACGATACTGTTTTTGAAGCACGTGAGACAGTTCCGGCTGAATGTGCCGAGTGGTCAGGTACAGATAGATTCTATGCAATGGGTACTAATGATACGGTTATTGCCTGCACCTGGAACTCATGTGAAAACAACACCGGATTTATAACTATCCATGACGATAAAGCAGAAATAATCAGAACTTATCCTAATCCTTCCGAGGATTTTGTACTGATAGAATTCAGCTCTTTTAACAAGAAGAGGACTGTTCAGTTGATTGATCTGAGTGGCAGGGTGAAGAAAGAGATTTTATGTGGTATCAGAGAAACCGATACAAAAATTGATCTGACCGATATTAGTCCCGGATTTTATGTGGTCAAAGTAAACGATGATCAGAAATGTGTTTTTAGAAAGATCATCAGACTTTAATCAAGATGTGTATTCTTCAAACCTAATAGACACTTAAGATGGTTTTTCGAACAAGTTTATTCATACTGCTGCTTTTTTCAGCGAATATATACCTCCTGTCAAAGGAGGATCCCAAAAAAGAGGAATTGGTATATATTGATTCGGAAGGCGTAATAAAATGGAAAGGAAGTCATAAGGAAGTTGCATTATTCGGAGCAAATTATAATTTACCTTCTGCTTGCGATTACCGGGCTGCAGGTTATGTAACAAGCGATAGAAAAAAACTTATCGACCAGGATATGGTGCATTTTGCCCGCATGGGATGGGATGGTTTGCGGCTTTGCCTGTGGGGCGACTGGGAGAATACCGATAAAGACGGAAATTTGTTAGAAAATGATCATCTCGATTTGCTTGACTACCTTATCCTGAAAGCCAGCGAAAGAAATATTTACTTGTTGCTTACCCCGATTACTACTTATAGTTCGCTATGGCCCGATGCAATGGGCGATACGGCTTCGGTTGACGGGATTTCCAAACACTATAAAAAATCGGAGTTGGGAACTAACCCTGATGCCATTGCAGCCCAGGTGAATTATATCCGGCAAGTGCTGGAACACAGGAATCCTTATACAGGTCTGGCTCTGAAAGACGATCCGAATATTTTGTTCATTGAAATGATAAACGAACCGCATCATCACAGCAACAATTTTGAGGGCTCGGTCAACTACATTAATGCGCTGGTTGATGCGGTACGCAGCACCGGGTGCGAAAAAATACTTTTTCATAATGTGAGCCAGGATATGAAAATTGCTCCGGCCATCAAAGCTTCAAATGCCGATGGAGTAAGTTTTGCATGGTATCCGGCAGGACTGGTTTTTGGTAAAGCACACCAGGCAAACTTACTTCGAACCGTCGATGATTATTCTCCCATGCACACAAAAGAAATTGACGGTCTGCCTCGCATAGTATATGAATTCGATGAGGCTGATTCCTATACGCCCTATATGTATCCGGCCATGACACGAACATTCCGGTCGGTAGGAGCACAGTTTGTCGTGATGTTTTCATACGATATGCTCGCAACGGCTCCTTACAACCTGGGATGGCAGACACATCTTATGAATATGGTATATTATCCTCAAAAAACTGTCGGAGCAATCATTGCAGCTGAAGTGATGGATCATCTTCCCCGCATGCAAACCTACCCTCACTATCCCGAAAATACCCGGTTTGGCCCCTTTCGGATCAGCTACGAACAGAACCTGAGCGAAATGCTAGTTGCAGAAAAATTCATCTATGCAAACAATACTACAAGTGCTCCCACTGATGTAAACAGTCTGGAGCAAATTATTGGTTACGGTTCATCGCCAGTGGTAAACTATGAAGGATTTGGATTATACTTTCTGGATCAAATTAATCAGGAAACTTGGAGGTTAGAGGTATACCCCGATGCAAAAATAGTTTCGGAACCTTTTGCCCGGATGAGCCCTGATAAACTGGTTTCGAGACTGATATACCGGGAATGGACAATGACGGTGAATTTACCGGCATTTGAGCAAAACCTGAAAGTATTTCCGGTGAACGAAGGGAACAGCTTTCAACCCGAGGTTAACGGGCGATCCTTTTCCATTCGACCGGGAGTTTATGTATTAACATCCGGAAAGGATATCAAAAACATTTCATTGCCTGATAAAATCGGTGCATTGAGTTTTAACGAATTTGTTTCACCCGCACCCTTGCAACGATCAGCCGATGTTGTACCGGTTGCTCAGTCAGAATACATCACCGGAAAACCTGTTAAAATTTCAGCCGAAATTATTCTGGATACTCCTGCTGATGAGGTAGCACTCTATATTGGAAACAAAAAATTAAAAGGGCGGCTTTTAAAAATTCCCATGCAAGTTGAATCGGGATACCTTTATTCTGCGATAATTCCTGAAAAATACGGTAAGCCGGGATTATATAACTATTGCATTGCTGTAAAGGAAAACAACAAAATCACAACCCATCCTTCTGGTATTTTAAAATCACCAGGCGACTGGGATTTTCACGATAATGAATTTTGGGAGTTCACTATTGTTGAACCAAAGTCACCCTTACGGTTGTTAATTCCGGAAAAGGATATTGACGATTTTGCATTTACCCGCATCGGTGATGGCATCCGCTGGGGTATTTACGATATTGTAACTAATGATGCCAACGGAGAACCTGCACTAAAAATTTACTATCCTGCAAGTTACGATAAGAATATCGATGATTATACCCTTTCGCTGATCGTTAAAAATAAAATTGAGAACCGGAACGATAAGATACAATTGGCAAACAGTATCCGGATTGAGGCGAAATCTGAATCAGAAGGCCAGGAAATTTATATTACCCTGGTAGAAGCCGATGGTACTTCCTGGAGTAAAAAAGTTGCCTTGAGCAGTCAATGGAAGACCTATTCTATTCCTTTAGAAGATTTTACCCTGGCTAAGGGAGTTAAGCTCCCTCTTGGTTTCCCTGAACGCTGGAATTACTGGATAGAGCCTGCTTTAGGGAGGGGCGGTGAAAACGATCGCCTGCAACCTTCAAAAATAGAACGATTGCAGGTTTCTTTGCGGTCGGGGACAGAAGGAGATATTGATGCTGACCCATGGATTGAAATTAGTAGCATCTGCTTACTATTTAAATGATTTGATTGTGGGAAGATAGCATTGAAAAACAGGGATATTTAACAATATAAAGCAATAAACTCAGAAATTATGAATACATGGCGTTTGATTTTGATCTTGAAAATCCAGCTATTATTGATCGGTATATTATCGACGCATGCACAAAAGGGAGGTCATAGCTATCAGATCGACATAACAGGGCCTGACAAAAATGTTTATGATGATCACCTGAAATTGGGTGGAACAAACTTTTTAAATGAGAGTTTTTCATTCAATAACTATTATATGTTGATGAATGATAAGCCTTTCATTCCTGTTACCGGTGAATTTCATTATTCCAGATATCCAAACAAGTATTGGGAGGAATCAATCAATAAAATGAAGGCAGGTAGAATCAATACCATAGCTACCTATGTGTTTTGGATCATGCACGAGGAGAAAGAAGGTGAATTTAACTGGCAGGGAGATAATAATTTACGAAAATTCATTGAGTTATGTAAAGCGAATAATATAGATGTTATTGTCCGGATAGGGCCCTTTTGCCATGGTGAAATTCGCAATGGAGGATTGCCCGACTGGCTTTTGGGAAAACCGCTTATTATCCGATCCAACGATAAGGAATATCTTTTCCATGTTGAGCGCTTATATCAACAGATCGGAGAACAATTGGAGGGATTGCTTTTTAAAGATGGAGGACCGGTAATTGGCATACAGATTGAGAATGAGTACCAACATTCTGCGGCTCCCTGGGGCCTGACTTATCCGGGACAGCCTCACGATTTTACCGTAGCAGAACAGGACAGGGCTGCGACCCAGGAAGGAGTTGGAATGGCTGACGAAAACAATCCCTATGAGGAACTTGGCAATGAACACATGAAGGTGCTAAAATCACTTGCAATAAAGGCAGGATTGGATGTGCCTTTGTATACTGCAACAGGCTGGGGCTATGCTGCCATTATTGAGAACGGGAGTATCCCGGTAACATCAGCTTATCCGTTTCCGACATGGGCCGATATAGAGCTTTCACCACTTTATCTGTACCAGGATCTGCAAAAAACCCCCGACTATTCTCCTGTGAGATATAAATCCATAGATTATCCGGTTATTGCAGCAGAGATTGGTGGAGGGATCATGTGTACTTATGCACGCCGCCCCACTGTCCCCCCAAAGAGTCTCGATGCTTTGATTAACAGATTCTTAGGCAGCGGTGCAAACGGAATTGGTTATTACATGTATCATGGAGGATCCACTCCACGCGGTAAGAGTAATTACTATAGTGATGAAGCTTACGGTTATCCGAAAATCTCATACGATTTTCAAGCCCCGCTCAGTGAGTACGGTCAGGTTAAGCCATCATTCAACAGATTAAAAGTACTTCATTATTTTACTGAAAGTTTTGGCGAAATACTTGCTCCAATGGAAGTTGTTTTACCAGATAAAAGGGTATCATCACCTGAGAATATCAAGGATCTCAGATACTCTGTAAGGAAAAAAGGAAGTTCCGGTTTTATTTTTATGCACAATTACCAGGACCATTTGGAGACAAACGAATTTAAAAACATCAGTTTTACTGTTAATACAAATAACGGGGAGGTAAGAATTCCTGAATCGGACGGATTCAATTTACCAAGTGAAGAGAACATGATCTTTCCCTTTAACTTTGATTTGGGGGGAGTCACTATACAGTATGCGACTGCGCAACCATTACTCCATTTCAGCAATTCAAATACACAATTCTACGTATTCTTTGCGCCCGAAGGAATACAGCCTGAATTTTCCGTGTCCAGGCAAAAGGGTGTTATTCTCAACGGATCATCGTGTGTGGTTGATGAAAACGATAATCGCTGGCTGATACGTTGCGATGCTTCAAATGCTGTGGAGTTTGTATTTGGTAAATCCGATGGTTCCACAATTCAAGTCCTTGTTATCAATAGAGAACAAGCTGAAAAATCATGGTTGCTGAAAAAGGACAGCAAGACTTTTGTTGTATTCTCTGATGCAACGGTAATTCAGGAAAAGGATTTCATAAAGTTTCTGCAAACAGGCAAAAATCGTGTTCACTTTCAGATCTATCCGAAAGATGAGTATAACATGCAGAGTAATGAAAAAATGGCTGAAATGTCTTCCGGGAGTATAGATCTATTCTCGAGCTACCAGATTGAATTGTCTGAGTCAGAATTGAAGATAGATGTGAAAGAAATCGACAGGAACAAATTGTCTGTGAACATCCCTGATCAAATGCCGGAAAGTGTGAATGATCTGATTCTTCAGATCGACTATATGGGTGATACGGGTATGGGATTTCTCAACGGGAGGCTCGCAGTTGATAATTTTTATAACGGATCTGTCTGGGAAATCGGATTAAGAACTATGATGAATGAACCTGGTGAAAAAAAACTTACATTTTATTTCAGACCATTATACGAGAACGCCTCTTATTATGAGGATTTTAAAGCAGATCAAATTCCGGATTTTACCAATAATAACCAGGTACTAAAAATAAATAGTATAGAAGTTGTGCCTGAATATAAAGCGCTTCTCAAAATTTATTAAGCTTTTAAAACAAATGAGAAAATCGACTTATGAGGTAGCAGATGTAACTAGGGATTTTCAGTAGTAAGACATAATTTTTAAAAAGAGTAAAATTTCATTCATGAGATTTTACTCTTTTTCGTTTTTTAGTCTCAAAAGTTGTTTCATTTCCCAATTGAGGTCTAAAAATCAGCTTTTTAAACATACCTCTTCCATATCAGGTAGCACTTCTCTATCAGATTGTAAATTAATTATGCTGCTTTCAGATGTATCTGGGCTAGTCTTTTAGCTATTCTTACGGCATTAGCTGTATGGACTCCAAAGAAGATCCACAAAATCTCATTCTCTCTGGTTCTTGCTTTAATTTTCTGTAAACCATAGTATTCCTTTTCGGTTCCAAAGCTACCTTCCATACGGGTAGCACGTTCTTTTCGCAACTCATATGCAATAATTTTTCGATGCTCTTCATGTTTCCCAGCTCGGCCCTTACGCTTGAAATTATGGGTGATTAGCTGAGAGGAACAATATTTTCTATTTGCATTAGTAGCATAAATATCATCGGCAGATATATGGGATATTTTTCCAAAAAGTTCTCGCCCATATCGGATGGATTTTGGAAGTCTAATTCCTTCATGAAAAGCATTAAAATCCAGGTTTTCAATAAAATTGATTCCATCAAACTGGATCATATTCACTTTGGCTCCGAACTCAACACCTTTTACTTCTTTACCTCGAACAATGGGGCGGATATACGATTTTGCAATACTTACAATCCTGTCAGAAACACTTTTTCCGGTTTTAAACATTTCTTGCTGTTGCCTAAGTACCTGCTTAATGGTTTTTAAGCGGGTATAATACTTATCGGGCATGGATAATTGATTCTGATGTTGCTGCTCGATTTGATCTAGTAAAACAACTAGCTTTTTAAGCAGGTACAATAGACTTCGAGTGCGTACCCTGGTCTGCTTACGAAGCTTCTTGCGCTTACGACTATAAACTGCGTATTTCTCCTTTTGTTCCAGGTATTTGCTCCGTGGAGTTCTTATTTTCAGCGATTTGCACATTCTTTTTAGCTGACCATAACTCCAATCGGTACATTCCCAAAGCAATTTGACATTGGTAGGAAAACGCATCGAGGTTTCATAACAAGTAGCATCCTCTAGCATAATATTGCTCTGGCTGATATAAGGTTTCCAGAACCCTGCTAATACTTTTTGACTCTTTTTTACATCTAATCTGGAAGATAAATAGGTGCGTATATCACTAACTATTTTAAAGTTAGTGATCCTCTCTGTCCCTAAGAAAATACCGCAAAACAATTGAAAATCTATATTGCCATTAAGGTATTCTATCAGCTTTCTGTCTGAACAGTCAACATAAGACTTCAAGAACATTAAGGCAAGCATGCCTTGTGGACTAAACATTCGTGTTGGCCCTTTTCTAAACTCCTTTATTTTTAAAGACTTTGCAAGTTCTTTCCAGGGTATAGATTGATAAACTCTTCCCAATTCTGATTCAAGAAATGAATTCCAATAGAGTGAAAACTCTTTTTGTGGAGAATGAAAGTTAATTTCTTGGGTGGTCTGGTAAATTCTTTGTACTTTTCTCATAGTTGTTTTAAAGAATTACCCCGAATTTTAAGGTTTGGACGCCTTTTTGGGGTTTTTTCTTTAAGATACTATGTCTTATCTAATTGAATATCAAAAGATTTCATTACTTACGAACATCCCTAACTAGTAGAACGTTCTTCAAATAGTATTACATATAAATATTTCGTATCTTTGGTAAAACCAATCAAAGATGCGAACTACAAAGAAACCAAAATTAGTTGTTAATCCTGTGGAATTGGAAAAATTATTGACCATATCCAGGAGTCAGACTGCCCCTCACCGGGAAGTAATACGTGCTAAGATATTGTTGCAATACATGGAAGGACAGACTATTACCAGTATGGCCCAGAGCTTGAACACGAATCGTCCATTGGTGGATCGTTGTATTAACAAAGCTATTGCCTTTGGAGCTATTACAGCCTTGAAAGACCTTCCGGGCCGGGGTGTAAAGCCGAAGATAACCGATGATGCAAAAAGTTGGGTTCTCTCGGTAGCCTGCCAGTCTCCCAAGGAACTGGGTTATGCCAATGAAACATGGACCTATAGTCTGTTGAAGCAACATATACGTACGAATTGCCAACAGACAGGCCATGAGATGCTCTCTAAAATTGACAAAGGTGTATTGAATAAGATCTTATCCCAGGGAAATATCAAACCCCACAAGGTCAGTTATTATTTGGAGAAACGCGATCCTGAGTTTGAAGCAAAAATGGCAAATGTGTTACAAGTATATAAAGAGATAGCATTAATCAATGAAAGTCCATCAGATGAAATACGTAAAACCACCACTGTATCGTATGACGAAAAGCCTGGTATACAGGCAATAAAAAATATTGCTCCACAGTTACAACCGGTAGTGGGAAAGCACCCTGCCTTACAAAGAGATTATGAATATAAACGGTTAGGTACGGTAAGTTTGCTTGCAGGTATTGATTTACATACTGGTATAGTGATTCCCTTGGTCCGGGACAGACACAGAAGCAGAGAATTCATCGAATTCTTAACTGAGGTGGATAAACAATACCCGAGTGACTGGAAGATCAGAATGATATTAGATAACCATTCATCACATATTTCTAAAGAAACAAAGGCATGGTTGCTTAAAAAACCAGGTCGTTTTGAGTTTGTCTTCACTCCTAAGCATGGCTCCTGGCTTAATATGATAGAAATGTTTTTCAGTAAGATAGCCCGTTCCTTTCTTAGGCATATCCGTGTGGATAGTAAAAAGGAACTCATTGACAGGATTTATCAGGGTATCAACGCTATCAATGAAGAACCTGTAGTATTCAAATGGCAATACAAAATGGAAGACTTAACTGTTATATGATATGTTATTTATAGAACGCCATACTAGTGTTTGATATCACATTTTGTAATATGTTCTTATCATCAAGCAAAATAGAGTTATTTATAAGTATCAAACACTAGGGTAAAAAAATATTGATAACAATAATTTGAAAGCTTCGTTTTGTGAGACTTATTTAACGGTTCGGCTATAAGATGTCGTCCTGCCGCTGGCGGGATGCATTTTACAGCATGTTTCGTGCAGTTTTACTCTTTCTTTTCGATGAATTCATATGTTGACTGAATCATGTTTCCCGGATTCAATGGTTCAAGTACCTGAATGACCAATCCCAATCTGTATAAAGTTTTAGGCAAATCATTGTAATGAATCCCATCATTCCAGTAAAGCTTATTAAATTCTATTGATTTGTTATAGCTTAATAATCCATTTATTGAAATATTGCTTACCAGATCAATGTTCTCAATTGTTGAATAATCGTTAGAATTTAAATAAATATTAGAACAATAATCCTTTTTACCAATCGTGTCAAAAAGATGAATACTGACATATGCCGGATATTCAAACTTGCTTTCTGATAAATTATTTATCCAAATGACTCCTTTTGTGGTTTCTGTCAAAGTCAATGAATTCAATGACAAGCTCGTGTTAATATAATTACTCATCAGTTCAGGCAAATTATTCTTTTCTTTTTGACATGCAGTAATAGTCAAAATAAATACAAGTGAATACAATATTCTTTTCATGATTTCGAAGATATGGTTATGCATTGATCTATTTCATGTATGTATAAAACGCTACTATTTTTTAATAATTGTACCCAACAAGTATATGTATGTAGCAAACACACAGATATTTTACCTATAGCAGATATATTTCCAAACTTTCGTTTTTGGGACTGATTTTCATCTAACTCTGATTAAAAAGCTTTACTCTTCGCTGATCATTTTTATTTATAATGCCATAAATTGTACTTGGGATCAATATAATCGTCAATAACGCTAATACTCTATAATATCCTGTTAGCCAAATATAATCCCAAAGTGTAACTAATAAAACAGGTGTACCAATCGCAAAAACAATTACCCCAACTAATATGGCTATCTTACTTTCTTTGGCTCTAAAATCATCAACAATACAATTATTTATTTTATGACACTTTTTGCATGTTAATACAATCTTATCACTTTGAGTCATTTTCAATTCCACTTTATCCTTTGACCAGGACCAGAAAGAAATTTCAGCCTTGCAGTATGGACATTTAGTATAAATTTTCATTCCCATTGATAATCTGCTTTTAAGTTCGTTTTGTGGGACTATTAACGGTCCCACAATATGAAACGTAGCGGCTTTCGGAGCGTTTTCGTGTCAAGATACAAAATACTTTGAGTAAATGTGCCAAAACTTCGCAAAGTCGCGTCCCAGCTATGGCTTATATTGTGTGTGCCTGTTGCACAACTTAATAATTTGTTCATAACGCCAATATACAAAAATTGACTTGAGTTGGATTAAAATGTACCTTGAATATCAAAACCAATGCTTGGAAAAAAGGACTATC